>JBDLJM010000122.1 GCA_039714315.1 Bacteroidota bacterium
ACATTTGTTTTTAGTGGGGAGAGCAGGATTCGAACCTGCGAAGTGAAATCACAACAGAGTTACAGTCTGTCCTCGTTGGCCGCTTGAGTATCTCCCCAAAGTTATTTATATAATTGAAACAATAAAAAAGAGCGAGAGACGAGGTTCGAACTCGCGACATTCAGCTTGGAAGGCTGACGCTCTACCAACTGAGCTACTCTCGCAATTATTGTTTTTTTTGTATTGGTATTTCAATCTTTCAAAGAACTGCATTGTTTCTGTAATGCGGGTGCAAAAATAGTACTGATTTTGGTTTATGCAAACCTTTATTTCACTTTTTTTTAATGAATATTAAAATGCTCTGTAATTCAGTAATGTATAGGCTGATTTTTTTTTGTTATTTCTAAAGATCATTTTGAAAAAGTAGATGAATAGCCCGGAAACAAGTAATTTTTGCTAATATTACTTTTACCGGTTTGTCATATATATAAGTGTTTTTGTTTGTAAATTTGTACTTATACAATTAAATGAAATTCGATGAAACCAAAAGTTATAGGTGTAATAGGTCCTAATCAGTCGCGTTGTACAATAGATGTTTATAATTTTGGAATAAAACTTGGTAAGCGTTTAATAGATGAAGGTTATTCAATAGTGAATGGTGGAATGCAGGGTTTTATGGAGGCTGTTAGTAAGGGAGCACGAACATCTGATAATTATTCTTATGGTAAAATTATTGGTATAGTTCCCGGAGAAGACAAAGATGAGGCAAACAGTTATTGTGATATTGTAATTGCCACGGGTATTGGTTGGGCGAGAAATCAAATAATAATTAACAGTGCCGATTTTATTGTAGCAGTTTCAGGAGGGGCAGGCACTTTATCAGAAATAGCTTATTCATGGCAGGTTGGAAAAAAGATAATATGCTATACAAAACTGGATGGCTGGTCGAAAGAATTGGCAGGCAGGGAATTGGATCTTAGAAATAGCAGCAAACTCACAGCAGCTGAATCGATTGATGAAATTATAGAATCAATTCCAAATTGATTTATGAATAATGGCTCTTTTTTTTTGAGTATATTTTAGATAAATATCCAATGGCAAAAAGCAATTTTATTGAGTTCTAAACTCAAAATTGTTGTAAGTTTGTGTCTTGAATCGCACTTAAAATAATATTGTTTTAAATACTTAATTACTATCGATATTGAACGAGATAATTATTGATATTGAAGATGTGAATCCCGTTGATATTTACGGAGAGCACAATGCGAATTTAGAATTGATTCGCTCATTATATCCAAAGCTAAAATTGATAGCACGCGGAAATAAACTTAAAGTATTAGGTGAGGAGGATTTAATTATTGATTTTGAACGAAAGTTTAATCAGTTAATTGATTACGTTAGCAGGTATAATCACCTTCCTGAAAATGAACTTGAACGAATTATTTTTGCTGATGAATATGAGCATAAATCCGGAATTGAAAGAGATGAAGTTCTAGTTCATGGAGTAAGTGGACGCCAAATAAAAGCACTTACCGAAAATCAAAAGAAACTTGTAGAAACATCCAACCGAAACGACATGGTTTTTGCTGTTGGTCCTGCCGGTACCGGTAAAACATATACTGGTGTAGCACTTGCGGTAAGAGCGTTAAAGCATAGGGAGGTAAGAAGAATAATACTTACCCGACCCGCTGTAGAGGCTGGCGAAAACCTTGGGTTCCTACCGGGTGATATGAAGGAAAAATTAGATCCATACATGCAACCACTCTACGATGCTCTTCGGGATATGATCCCACACGAAAAGCTTGAAATGCTTCTGGAAAAACAGGTTATTCAGATAGCACCATTAGCTTTTATGCGCGGTAGAACTTTGGATAACGCTTTTGTTATTTTAGATGAGGCTCAGAATACTACCCATGGTCAAATGAAGATGTTTTTGACCAGGATGGGTAAAAATGCCAAGTTTATTATTACGGGCGATCCCGGACAGGTAGATTTACCGATGAGAGGTCAGAAATCAGGATTGAAAGAGGCCATTGTAGCTTTGCAAAATGTAAAAGGAATAGGTTTTATTCACCTCGACGATAAGGATGTGGTTCGTCATAGGTTAGTAAAGAGAATAATAAACGCATATAAGAATATAGAAGATAATGTCTAAGGCAATAGTAGAGAGTAAATTTAGATTTAAAGGTCAAAAATCTGTTTACCACGGAAAAGTACGTGATGTTTATAATATTAATGACGAGTTACTGGCAATGGTGGTTAGCGACCGCCTTTCAGCTTTTGATGTAGTACTGCCTAAAGGAATACCGTTTAAAGGTCAGGTGTTAAACCAGATAGCGGAGAAAGCTTTAAAAGCAACAGAGGATATAGTTCCGAACTGGGTTAAAGATGTTCCTGATCCCAATGTAACTATAGGAAAACTTTGTACTCCTTTTAAAGTAGAAATGGTTATTCGCGGTTATTTAACAGGACATGCATGGCGCGAATATAAGGCTGGGAAACGTGTACTTTGCGGGGTTGAACTTGAAGAAGGTTTAGTAGAAAATCAACAGTTCAGAGAGGCTAAAATAACACCGACAACAAAAGCTGATACAGGAGAACACGATATGGATATCTCTAAAGAAGAGATCCTAAAGCAAGAAATTGTTAGTGTAGACGACTATGCAAAATTAGAAGATTATACTTATAAACTGTTTACCAGAGGTCAGGAAATAGCAAATGAAAAGGGTTTGATCCTGGTTGATACCAAGTATGAATTTGGTAAAACAAATGAAGGAGAAATTGTACTGATAGATGAAATTCACACACCCGATTCTTCCAGGTATTTTTATTTGGAAGGTTACGAAGAGAGACTGAAAAACGGAGAAAGCCAACGTCAGTTATCCAAGGAATTTGTACGTCAATGGTTGATAGAACAAGGTTTTCAGGGTAGAGAAGGGGAGCATATTCCCGAAATGAGCGAAGAGTTTGTTAAATCTGTTTCCGATAGATATATAGAGCTTTACGAAAAGATTACAGGTGAGAAATTTGTTAAAGCAGATTCCGGAAATATTACAGAAAGAATTCAGAATAACGTTGATTCGTATTTGAATAGTGCTTTCTAATACCAGGCTAAATTTGTAAAATAAAAAAGAGTTAATGACAATTTAAACAGTCATTAACTCTTTTTTTTTATAAAAACTAATACTTTATTTGATATTAGAATCTATACCCAACTCCGGCCATTATCTGCAAGCCTTGTACAGGGTAGTTTTTATATAGCTCGTAGTTTTTATTTAAAATATTGTTCAGTTTTAAGAAAGCCGAGAACTTCTTTGAAATATCATATCCTGCATTGAAATTCAAATCGAAATAAGGATCAAGTTGGCCTCCGGTTTTAGTTACTATATGCGGAGCAGTACCTTCGAAAGAAGACAGAATATTTGAGCTGTGTTGAGCATAATTTCGACTGCCAACATAATACATTTGAGTTCCTAAAGTAAAATTTTCAAGGAATCTGTATTCGATTGTTGCAGATAGCATTAGTGATGGTCTGTTGTAAACATCCTCGAATTTTTTAGAGCCATAAATATTATATCTAAAGTTAGCACTTAAAAGCAGATCCTTAATAGCTTCATATTCTATCCCGGCATTAAGTTCAAAAATCTTCACAGAGTCCTGAATAGCTGAAAAACTGTTTGCGGCTTCCCAGCCTTTTGCATCTGTTGCTAATACGGGAGGAGTCAAATCGCCTACACTTAACTTTGCAGGATTATATATGTAGTTCAGGAAACCGTATTCATTTCTAAAACTTGCATTGGTATTGTACGTAATGTTCGAAGCAAGCTTACCTCTTAATCCAGCATAATATTTATATCTCATATTAGTAGGACTTATAGTTTGGGTAGGCGAAACATAAGGCATTTCGTTTACTATAGACTGTAAAGAGTTTTGTCTTAGGGCACCATCAACACCACCATAAGCAATCATTAAGTCATTGATAATATTAACGGAAACATCTGCTTTTGGATAAAATCTTAGAAGGTTATTGTCTCCGATCAAATCCGCACTGTAGTAAACTCCAATACCGAGATTCAGTGTTGCATTTTCTACTACAAAGTTATAACTCGGATTTAATGTAAAGTTTAAGTATTTATTTTTGATCTCATCCTTTAGATATATCCCTTCGTTGAAATAACTGTCCACAAAGTCGATTTCAGTAATAATTTTAATTTTATGATCTTCTATAGGAATTGAAAATACTCCATCAGCTTTAACTCTGTTTTCATGACTGTTGTATCTGTCAGTCATTCTGTATGCTTTTAATGAAGAGCTATTGAAAATGGCATTGCCTTTTTTACCATTATTTACAAAAGAAATATTTCCTTCGATTGTTTTATAATTTTGTCCGACATTTAAATCGTTAATTATTTCATTTGAAATAAATTCTTTCGGTACTCCAAACCAGTTTATGGATTGGTAGTTATAGTTTAAACTTGTTTTCAATTGATGATTTTTAAACTGTTTCCAGTAGAAACCGTCGATTGATGAATTGATGAATGCATTATTAAATTTCACCCCTTCAATTCCGCCTTCTGAAGACAAATGTTGCACATGAATTCCGTATCTCTGCTCTTTTACTTTTTTGTTGTTCATGTATAGTTCGAGCAAAGGTGTACGGTAACTTCCATATCCAAGAATTAGATAATTATCAAAAGGTTTTTCAATTTTTTCTCTAACCTGTGATTTTGCTCCTATTTTTGAAGGTTTAAAAGTTGAAGCTACATCGGTAGTATAAGTTTCATAGCTTAGTTTTTGCTTTTTTGTTTCACCAATATTGTTTTCAGGTGTTAATTTTATTTTATATGCATCAGAAACCTCAGGGTTATATGCTTTAACAACATTAACAACTTCTGTTCCAAGTTCTTCCTTCTTTTCTTCCTGAGAATAGAGAGAAATGGAGATGAAACTTAAAATTATTGTATTTATAAATATCTTATTCATAGCCATTAGTTTTGAGTTTGAATAGCATCAGTAGCTGTATTAGATTTAGCTTTTATTTCGGCCAGAAGTCTGTTGGCTTCTGAATTTACATCACTAAAATCAAAATTATTTAAAATAGTCTCTAATGTGTAAATAGCCTGATACTGATCGTTTAAAGCATCAAAGTTCTGAGCCATTATAAGTAGTGATTTTGCACCCCAATATTTATAGCCCGAATATTTTGAGGCGATATCGAATATTATCTTATTTGATTTTTCGTATTGCTTATCGCTGTTTAAGAAATATGCCTGATAGTACATTGCCTCGGCTTTAACCTCTCCTTTAGCAGTTTTCATCAGTTTTTCATAGTTTGTTTTTGCAAGAGCAATATCTCCTTTTTCCATAGCTCCTCTTGCTATTATTAGTTCAGTTTCCGATTTTACTTTCTCGCTTATTTTTGGATTTAGCGATACTATTGAAGCAGATTCTAAAGCCTTTTCCATATTTCCTTTTGCGTTATAAAGGCGCATTAAGTTTATTTCGGAATATGTTTTGTTTTGTTGGAATTCAGCAATGTCCAATAATTTTTCAAATGAATTAATGGCTTTGGTAGTGTCAGCATTTTTTAAATATATTTCAGATGCTCTTACCAAAGATCTTTCAGTAAATTCATTCTTGTCATAGTTTAAAACAGCTTCGTAATTCTTTAATGCCTCGTCGTAGCTTGCACCTTTATATTCACATTGGGCTAAGTAGAAGTGAGCGTTTAACTTTGAAATTCCTTTAGGGAATTCTTTCAGATAATCGTTGAATGCAGGCTTTGCCAGTTCGCAATTTCCTTTTAAGAAAGCTTTCTCTCCGGCTAAGTATGAAGTAGAATCAGCTTCAGCCTGAGAAATATCAACAAAGTCAAGTGTTTTTACCCAAGAAACATATTCGGAGGCTTTTCCCATGTCGATATATATTTTTCTGGAACCGGCTACTGCTTGTTTAGCCTCCGAAGTTGAAGGAAATTTTGTAACGATATCCTTGTATTCTTTTAATGCTTCAGAATTTTTATCAGAATTGTAATAAATCAATGCTATTTTAAGCTTGGATTTGGCAACATAAGAGCTCCCCGGATATTTTGACTCTAACTTTTTATAGGTTTTAAGAGCTTTTGAATTGTCGTTGTTTCTGGTGTACGAACCCCCCAACAGGTATATAGCATCATCTCCCAGTTTAGATTTGGGGTATTTTTGTAATAAGGAATTCAATGTTTCGATTCTCTGCGAATTTCTGCCTATAAGACCATAGCATACTGCCTTCTGGTAAATTGCATAATCAGCTTCACCTGTTTTTAATGTCAGAGAATTATTGTAGTTCTCCAGTGCAGGCCAATATTCTGCTTTCATAAAGTAGGAATCTCCTAACCTTAAATAGGTATCGTTTTTTAGTTTATTATTTTCAATTTTATTTTTTTTAAATGCAGTAAATTCTATTACTGCTTCCGAAAAATTTCGCAGTTTAAACTGAGTGTAACCAATATTGTAGGGAAGCATTTTTGCTTCTGTCGATGAAGGGTTTGGATCTTCCAGCCTAAAAGATTTATATGCTGCTAACGCCTCATTGAATTTTCCTAACCTGTATTTGCTTTCGGCGAACCAATATTTTGCTTTAGCCCTAAACTCTTCATTATACCCCTTGTTAATAGAAGTTTCAAAATATTTTTCAGCCTCTCCGAATTTTTCATCACCAAAATATTCAACTCCCTGCAGGTAGGCAGCTTTTTGGTAAAGAACCTTCATTTTATAGGAGTTTAATTCTTTAGAATCTAATATGTTTAGTACTTCTTTGTAGTTGTTAGATGTTAGATACGATTCAACCAAAAGTTGGTACATTTCAGTTTTATGAAGCGAATTAGGATAATTCCTTATATATCTGTTTAAGGCCATCGGAGCACTCTCGGCAACATTTCCAACCTCATAACTTAAACGTGCATAGTTGTAAAGTGCATCTTCCTTTATCTTTTCATCATAATCCATGTCAGATGCTGATCTAAAGGCATTTAGAGCTTCATTTTTCTTGTCCAGTTTTAAGTAACAGGCTGCTAGATTGTAATATGCATTTTGTGCAACCTCAGAATCAGAATTTATTATCTTATTGAAATATGAAATTGCTTTTTCATATTCCTGTCCTTTGTAGTAAGAGTAACCAATCTGATATAAGTGAGTGTTGTCAAACTTCCCTCTCCTGCCATTGTAGTTTAACAGGTGGGGTAGTGCCTCACTGTAATTTTGCAGGTTGAAATAACTCTCTCCTACAAGTTTTGATAAGTCGGAATATTGTTTTGATTTTTTATTTTTAAGAAGCGGAAGGCCCACTTCAATAGACTCTGAATATTTTTCCTGATTAAAATATATCTGGCTGATAAAAAACGGTACCTGATCAGAATATCTGCTGTCGTCTTTTACCTGATCGAAATATTTAAGAGCAGTTTGATTCTGATTTTGTAAATAGGCAATATGTCCGTAGTAGTATTTCGCCTCAGTACTGTATTTTCTGGATGAAAATACTTTTGAAAAACCGATCTTAGCTTTGTCATATTTCTTTGCTGTATACTCAACGTAGGCTTTTTTGAAAATAAATTCCTGACGTTCACTGCCTTTAAGGTCGCTTGGGTCAATTTTTTCGAACCAAGCCAAAGCTTTACTGTACTTTCCGTTGTTGAAATAGTAATTTGCAATATCAATAATTGCCTTGTTTTTTTGAGGTGAAGTAGGATTGTTTTCAATGAAATTCTTCATCCTGTAATCACCATTTTTTTCGCCTAATTTGATGCTGCAAAGTGAGGCGTAATACTCCGAAGATGTTATCAGAGATTCGCTTGCTTCATTTTCTTTTTGAACTTTTTCGAATTCTAATTGTGCAGCAGCATATTGTTGATGGTGATATAGTGATACTGCCTTATCGTAGCTCTTTTGACTGTTTAAGTGCACAGCCGATTGTTGGGCATTAATATTTCCAATAGCTGATATGAGCAAAACAGCTATAATTATATAACGTTTAAGCATATTAAAGGTTGATTAAATTCTAATTTCTATAGGTCTCAAATATAAAACAATCAAAAAGCTATTTTGGTATATTTTACAGCAATATTTTCAACAAAATTTTGAAAAAGTGTATGGCGTGCCCTTTCCGCTTAGGCTCCGCTCAACGACAAAGCAAGGGCTTTACACTATATCTTTTTTTATTTGTAAGTATTTCAATACTTAACAAATAAAAAAAGGATGTCGAAGGATGGTTTTTGAGTTAGCCGAAGGACAATCCCTCATGCATTTTCAATACGAAAGTGAAGGGATGCGTTGCAATTACGAAGTAATCATGAACACCAAAATAAACATTCGTGAATAATTTCTCATGCAAATAATTTGATGTAAAATGAAGATAAGAGTTCAGGTAATTATTCCCATCTCTTTTTTGCCCATTCTTTCTGCTGCTTTTTATTTAAGAATGTCCATGCAATAATGCGACTTGTTTTGGTTCCCTGTCCCATCTCAATTGTTTTTACTTCCGTTGCATTGGCCTTTTTTAGGGCTTCATAGGCACTGTTAAGGTTTGATTGTTTTGATATTAAAGTGGAGAACCAAAAGCATGAATCAGAAAATTGTTTACTTTGGCGAATCATATCGCGAACAAATTTTTTTTCACCGCCTTTACACCATAACTCTTTACTCTGACCACCAAAGTTTAATGTTGCTTTCGAGATTTTCTTCTTTGTTAAACTTCGCAGCTTTCTAAGTGTTCCCGCTTGTGCTTCTTCTGCCGATGAATGAAATGGAGGGTTACAAATAGATAAGTCTATAAACTCGTCCTTTTTTATTATATCATAGAAAATATTCTTTGGATTAGTCTGTAATCTCAATTCGATTTTACCTTTTAAGCTATCATTGGAATCAATCGTTTTTTTAGCAGCTTCAATAGCTATAGGGTCTATGTCACTTCCTATAAAAGTCCAGTAATATTCTCTGTTTCCGATTATAGGATAAACACAATTTGCACCTACACCAACATCCAGACATTTTATTTTATTACCTATCGGAATTTCGCCATGGTTGTATTTGCTTAATAAATCAGCAATATGGTGTATATAGTCTGCTCTGCCCGGAATTGGAGGACACAAATAATTTTCAGGGATATTCCAGTGATCTATCTTGTAATATTGTTTTAAGAGAGCTTTATTCAGCATTACAACAGCTTCCGGATTGAAAAAATCAATTGACTCATCCTTATATGCGTTCAACTTAACAAATTGAGCCAATTCAGGACAGCTTTCAATAAGTTGTTTAAAATCGTATCGCGCCCTATGCCTGTTTCGAGGGTGTAGTTTTGATTTTTCTTTTGGATGTTCTTTTTTCTTTGGAAGCATTTTGTTAATATTATAAATCCCAATTTCTCAATTTCTCAATCACTCAATCACTCAATCTCTCACTTTCCCAATCTCTCAATCTCTCAATCTCTCATCCTCTCAATCTCTCATCCTCAATCTTATCTTTTACTAACTAGTTTTAGGTATAAACTTTCTACTTTTTCTCTTGCCCAGGGA
>JBDLJM010000123.1 GCA_039714315.1 Bacteroidota bacterium
CCAAAGTTTTTTCTAAAATCAGGATATTCCTTAGGATCCGGATAATCAGGTAATTCAGGTTCTTCCTCAGCATTCAGGTGATAAAGATTACCGAAAAATTCATCAAAACCATGGTTTGTTGGTAAATGTTCATCCCGATCTCCCAAGTGATTTTTACCAAATTGTCCGGTTGCATACCCTTCTTCTTTAAGTAATTCAGCAATTGTAGGATCTTTTTCCGAAAGACCTTCTTTAGCTCCCGGTAATCCAACCTTACTTAATCCGGTACGGAAAACACTTTGCCCGGTAATAAAAGTAGAACGACCGGCAGTACAACTCTGTTCAGAGTAATAATCGGTAAACATCATACCCTCATTAGCTATACGGTCAATATTAGGTGTAGTATAACCTACCATACCGTGCGTGTAGGCACTTACATTAGATTGTCCGATATCATCCCCCCAAATAACGAGGATATTCGGTTTGTCTTGCGCAAAAAGCGTAATGCTTAGTAATGATATAACCATCACTAAAGCGGTTGATAATAATTTCTTCATAGATTTAATTTTAGGCTAACTAAATTACAAAAAAAAATCTATTTATCAATCTAATTGTCTGATTGTAAGTATTTTATTTTAGATTCGGTCTGACTGTTAATTTTAAAAACAGTCTTAATATTAATAATCCTATACATATACCTTATCATTGTTTATAGTAATTAAATTTCAAAATGCTTCCTGAAAACTAATATAAAACCCTTTAGTGCTTCTACCCAAACCAAAATCAAGCCTTAAACTTACTCTTGGCTGAAATTCGAGACGATATCCGATACCGAAATTGGGAGCTGCGTAAAATACCTCAGTTTCCTCGCTAAACATTGTACCTACACCAGTCCAGGTAACTAATGAATGCCGTGAAGCTTTTTTATTGAAATACAACTTGTACCTGTATTCAACAATGGTAAATGCCATAGATTTATCTCTAAGCCTACCCCATAAATAACCTCTAAGATCAAAAGGAGTCCCAAGTAAAGACATTTCTCCATATGGTACCTCGCCGACCCCAACCCTCAACATTGCCTGTATTGCCAAGACTCTACCCGGTTTTCCTACAGAAAAAAAATTGCGAACATCAATCTCATTAATATTATAATCATTATTTCCACCCAAATAATCACCATAAAATGTACTTGAATACTCCAGAAAAAAACCTGAATATGAATTTTTTGGCAGATCTCTTGAATCATATCTGGCTATAAAACCTAAGCCTGAATTAAATGGCATTTCATTATATTTTGAAAAAGATTCATCCTGCTTTACTTCAGGGCTTGCTCCAGATCCATATGTATAATTGAAATCTATATTAAGGCCGACAAACCAGTTTTTCTTTAACTCCCAAAACATACGTGAATTTATTAACCACCACTTCCTGTGATAAGAGGTTTCATCCGATTTAGCCTTATCGATAGTCTCATTAAATCCAACCCCAAAATAATGATCAGGCATTGTTTTATACCAAAATTCTCCTTCAAAAATTAATCTTTCTCCCATTAGGTAAATTATGGGGAAAGAGTTAAACACCTTTGCTCCAACCGAAGAATAAGAAAATGATAAAGGGATGGATGATCGCTTTGAATTTATGTCTCCACGATCGGTTTTAAACGACAAATACCCTCCTCCTGATAACATTATACCTAATTCCGGTGTATAACCGGGAGTAATAAAAGGAGTCAGCAGCCAACGGCCATCATCAATACTATCGGCTTTAAATACTATGAAGGGTTTCTTTTTTTCTGCAGAATCAACATTCTGGGAATAAAGCATATTATTAATCCCAAGAAAAATACAGAAAGCTAACAGAAATATTTTTCGCATTTTACATAAGAAATATTAGAAACCAATACTCTTATACAAGATAGCAAAAAAAAAGCTCCGAGGAAAACCTCAGAGCCTGATAAACAATATTTTACCTTAAAATTAACCGATAGCTACACGAGCAAATTTTGCAACTTTAAGATCTTTATCATAAGATTTTACGTAATCAGCAACTGATTGTTTGCTGTCTTTGATAAATGCCTGGTTAACCAATGTATTCTCTTTGAAGAATTTCTTGATTTTTCCTTTTGCAATATTATCTAACATTGCTTCAGGCTTACCTTCCTGACGAAGTTGATCTTTAGCTATTTCGATTTCTTTATCTATAATAGACTGATCAACACCTGTTTCATCAAGAGCAACAGGATTCATAGCAGCAGCCTGCATAGAAACATCTTTTGCAGCAACATCAGCTCCTTCTACATTTGCAGAAAGCTCAGTTAAAACAGCAATTTTATTTCCTGCGTGGATGTAAGAACCAACAAGAGCTCCTTCGAATTTGAAGAAATCTTTAATCTCAAGTTTTTCACCTACAACACCGGTTTGCTCAACTAGTTTCTCAGCAACAGTTTGTCCGGCAGCAAATTCAGAAGAAAGGTATTCTTCTAAATTAGATGCAGAAGAGTTTAGTGCAAGGTTTGCGAATTCTGTAGCCAATTTTACGAAATCATCGTTCATTGCAACAAAATCAGTCTCACAGTTCAATGATATAACAGCACCTTTTGATTTATCTTCACTTACTACAGCTATAGCAGCACCTTCTGTGTTTTCACGGTCAGCACGCTTAGCAGCAACTTTCTGTCCTTTTTTACGAAGAACTTCGATTGCTTTATCAAAATCACCTTCAGCCTCTACTAATGCCTTTTTACAGTCCATCATTCCGGCACCGGTTTGCTTTCTAAGTTTATTTACTTCAGCAGCAGTTATTTTAGCCATGATTATTATACTATTTTTGATAAGTTTTCACTTATCGTTAATCTTTTCTCAAATAAAACAGCTGAGACAAGAATAGTTCTTGTCTCAACATGTTAATCAAATATTATTTTTTTTCAGCGTCAGCCTTTTTTGCCTTCTCTGCATCAGCCTTTTTTTCTGCATCAGCAGCTTTTTTAGCTTCTTGTTCTTGCTTAGCTCTTTCGCGCTCAGCTTTTCTGTCAGTTAACCCTTCAGAAATTGCAGATGTAACGTGCCCTAAAATTACGTTAATAGATTTAGAAGCATCATCATTAGCAGGAATTGCAAAGTCAACCAACTCAGGGTTTGAGTTAGTATCAACAATTCCGAAAATAGGAATGTTTAATTTTTTGGCTTCCGCAACAGCAATGTGTTCACGTTTAATATCTACCACAAATAATGCACCCGGAAGACGAGTCATATCTGAAATAGATCCAAGGTTTTTCTCCAAATTAGCTCTTTTACGATCTATCTGTAAACGCTCTCTCTTTGAAAGAATGTTAAATGTACCATCCGTTTTCATTTTGTCGATTGACGACATTTTTTTAACTGCTTTACGGATAGTAACAAAGTTTGTTAACATACCACCTGGCCATCTCTCTGTGATGTAAGGCATGTTAATTTCCTTTACTTGTTCTGCAACAATATCTTTTGCTTGCTTTTTTGTTGCTACAAACATAATCTTACGACCTGTTGCAGCGATTTTTTTCAATGCATTTGTAGCCTCATCTAATTTGATTGCAGTTTTGTGCAAATCAATAATGTGGATACCATTGCGCTCCATAAAAATATAAGGAGCCATAGCCGGATGCCATTTTCTTGTAAGGTGTCCGAAGTGTACACCAGCATCCAATAATTCTTTAATATCTACGTTTGCCATTTCTTTTACTTTTTTTAATTAGTTTACTTTCTGTTGATTTTAGCAATAAAACTCTATAATTCAAGGTTGAAATATTCACCTGAATGTCCGTTCTATTTAGATGCTAAACTAATTCGCTATTCTACCTTGCTGCATAACGCAGACAGGTTGCGAAGCGATTCGCTTTTGCGGATTAACATGCTAAGCAACTCGCACGTTTTTCCATACAGAACAACAGGAAACAAAACTCAATAAACTGTTAACGTTTAGAGAATTGGAATTTCTTACGTGCTTTCTTCTGACCGTATTTTTTACGCTCAACTTTACGAGGATCACGTGATAACAATCCTTCTGGTTTCAAAACAGCGTGGTTTTCCTGATTTAGTTCAACCAATGCTTTTGAAATAGCCAAACGAATAGCTTCTACTTGTCCTGTAATACCTCCACCGTAAACATTTACATTTACGTCAAACTGGTTAGCTGTACCCGTAAGGTTGAAAGCCTGTTCCATCTTGTACTGTAATGTTGGTGTTGGGAAATACTCTTTGTATTCCTTTTTGTTAACAATAATGCTCCCAGATCCCTCCTTAAGGTAAATACGAGCAACGGAAGTTTTACGTCTCCCAATTTTGTGAATTGTCGCCATTATTTAAGATCGTTTAAATTAATTAATGTAGGATTTTGAGCTTCATGAGGATGCTCAGAACCAACATATACATTAAGGTTTCTAAACAAAGCAGCTCCCAAAGTGTTTTTAGGTAACATACCCTTAACTGCTTTTTGAACCATTTTGCGAGGATCTTTTGCCAACAATTCGCTTGCTGTTAAAGTACGCTGTCCTCCAGGGTAACCTGTGTGACGAGTGTAAACTTTTTGATCCCATTTTTTGCCCGACAGGCTAATTTTTTCAGCATTGATAATGATAACATAGTCACCAGTATCAGCATGAGGAGTGAAGTTTGCTTTGTACTTCCCTCGGATAATTTTGGCTACTTTAGATGCCATACGACCAAGTGGTTGGTCCGCTGCATCAACTACTACCCATTGCTTGTCAGCAGTAGCTTTGTTAGCCGAAATTGTTTTGTAACTCAACGTGTTCACAATACAACTGTTTTAATTAATATAATATGTAATAAACATTCCTTACCCAATAAGGGCGTGCAAAGATACGAAGTTTTTTGGAACACACAAATGTGTTGATGTGTAGATAGTTGACATATTTGCATTTGAATTAAAAACACAGCTAAATGTCTGATTGTGCAAATATGCTTTAAAAATTTTAAACGTTTCAGATAATATTAAAAAACATGCTATATATAAGGAGTGTTTCGTTAACTTATTTTCGCTGATATATTATAAACTGTACCCGATAAAATAATCAAAGCTTAAACCAAATAAACATTCTGATTAAAAAATGTGCTTATCCGACTCTATATAATAGTTCTCTTTCAAAATTGCATGAGCATTCTGCAAAAAAAAGTAATTATTCCCTGCAACATCCCTATACAAACACAGAGAACACTTATTTGATTTTTTCACTTATTTTATACATAACATTGTAAAAACACAGGGGGTATAATGCAAATATGACATAAATCAACAAAACATCCACGTAAAACAGGGGGGGGTTGCTTTAAAAAAACATATATTTGACTTGTTAGTAACAAAACGTAACCATTATCAATGTTTTAGTTTAGAAAGAACACATTTTAACACCTGGAAGTGACTTTCATAAACACATTGGTCAATTTTGCTTTTGCTATAACATTCATTAATTACATAATCCTTGATGGTCAATTCCTTAATACTTTATATTCATGTACTAAGAGTAAGATGAACTATCGAATAATTATTAAACCTATGAAATATAGAAGTACTAAATGCGTAAAAACTGTCCGCATTGAAAAATCAATTCGAAAAATTATTGTAAGTCTGTCGGTGCTATTGGTATTATCAACTGCCAATGCCCATGAAATTACTGAAACAAGTGCAGAGTCTCCTGTTTCAATCGGAGCCGATTTTGTTTCGCGCTACGTATGGCGTGGGCTTAATTTTAGTCAAAATGCACCGGCCATCCAGCCTTCAATCGAATATTCCATCGGAGGGTTCACGGCAGGAACCTGGGGCTCTTATACCTTTGGCGAAGTAACTTCTCAGGAACTTGATTTCTATGCATCATATACATTTATCGATGAGATGTTCACTATTGGAGTAAACGATTACTTTTTTCCATCAGAAGATGCATATTACGATTTCTTTGAGTATGCCAATACCAGAACCGGTCATGTACTTGAAGCAACAATGCGGTACAACGGTACATCTTCGCTCCCTTTAAGCTTTATGCTTGCAACTAACTTCTATGGAGCAGATAAACAAACTGACGAAAGTGGAGATGCAAAAACTCATTATTCCACCTATCTCGAATTAGGCTATAGCTTCGCAGTAAAAAATATAGAAATAAGCACCTTTATAGGCGGTGTCACCTCCGAAAGTAAATATTACCAAACAAAAAAAGCTGCTATCACAAATATAGGTGCATCTTTCTCCAAGACAGTCAAATTAACAAACAGTTATGGTTTGCGACTAAATACATCACTGATATTAGATCCAAATAACCATGAAGCATATCTGGTTTTTGGACTGACCATTTAACTTCATAAAAAAATCACGGCTCAATTTAAACAATCGGGCCGTGATATTTTAACCGTAATATAGTAGTTGTTTACTAAATAGAAAATCCTAAACCTACCTGCATATACTGGTTATTATACCCTAAGCCATCAATAACATCAAACATCCCCCAGTGATACCTGAAATCTATAGTAAACATCAGTATTTTTACACCTGCTCCTACTTGTAATGGCATGTCAAAAGTATTAACAGTTCCATCCGGAGTATCAACTGAAGCTACCGAAACATCTATATTATCCGAAACCATAAAGTTTAGACCCGTACCCGCAGTTATAAAGGCAGGACCTAATTTAAATTTCAAATACAATGGTACACTTATGTAGTTCAATTTGTGCGTATAGGCACGTTTTACTTCATATCCGTTTTGCAAGTACTCCAAACCATATCCAAAATGAAACATCGGTATAATCTTATGTTCTTTAAACAAACCAACATAAAATGAATTCAAATGATTACCAAACCTGTTTCCATCATCACTTATACTGGCATAGTTCCAACCCGAACGGATACCAATTTTATTCTGGGCATTCAATTGAACCGTAGTTAAGGCAATAATTACAGCCAATATCATTACACTTCTAAAAAGCTTCATAATTTTCAATTTTAGATTAAGAAATAATTTTTCATTGTAACATTCTCATTTACAACACTTAAAATTACAGCTTATTGAGTTGATTTCCAAATACTTATACCTGTCACCTTTAATATCAACTACTCTATAACAGGACTAACTGTTATAAAACTTCTTTTTTGAATATTTATGCGCCTTTTCCCGCTATCCATTTATACGCTTCGTTGCCAAAGGTATTCACAGCAGCTGTGCAAGGATCTTCAAAGGTCTTTTCAGCTCTTCCACAGCTCTGCTCATTACCTTTGGCAACTGCAGGGTATCATTCCTATCGGGGGCTTAATACCAAAATAAATAAGGGCTTGATCATCTTATCAACAAAGAAGATCAAACCCTAACTTTTTTAAAAAAACTGTGAGCTGCCAGCAAGCGGCTGTCAACTATTTTTTAATCTATATAATCAAACCCGGTGTATTTTCTCAACACTTCAGGAATCTCAACACCTTTCTCTGTTTGATAGTTCTCCAACAAAGCTGCAAGAACCCTCGGCAGAGCCAATGAGCTGCCATTAAGTGTATGAGCCAAGTAGCGTTTACCATCCTTTGCAGTATAACGTAGCTTAAGTCTGTTAGCCTGGAAAGTAAGGAAATTAGATACAGACGAAACTTCCAGCCAACGCTTTTGTGCGGCAGAATAAACTTCAAAGTCGTATGTCATGGCAGAAGTAAAACCTGTATCACCTCCACACAATCTCAATATACGAAATGGCAATCCAAGCTCCTGCAATATTCCCTTCACATGCTCAACCATTCCGTCAAGGGCCTCCCACGATTTATCAGGGTGCTGAAGCTGAACTATCTCAACCTTGTCAAACTGATGTAAACGATTCAGACCTCTAACATGCTTTCCATACGATCCTGCTTCACGGCGAAAACAAGGAGTATAAGCTGTAGCTTTAATTGGAAAATCTTCTTCCTTGAGAATTGTATCGCGATACATATTAGTTACCGGAACCTCTGCCGTAGGTATCAGATACAAATTATCTGTCTGTGCATGATACATCTGGCCTTCTTTGTCAGGCAATTGTCCGGTTCCTATTCCCGAAGCTTCATTTACTAAATGAGGCACCTGAAATTCTTTATATCCTACATCAGTATTCTTATCTAAGAAATAATTTATTAAGGCACGTTGCAAACGCGAACCTTTACCCTTATACACAGGGAATCCTGCTCCGGCAATTTTCACTCCCAGCTCAAAATCAATAATATCGTATTTAGCAGCAATTTCCCAATGTGGAAGAGCTTCATCGCCCATCTCAGGTATTTCACCTTCCTGTAGTACTACCTCGTTATCTTCCTCCGATTTTCCGGCAACAACTTTCTCGTTAGGTACATTAGGTATATTGTAAAGTTCGTTCTGCAATTCTTCAGAAACATTCTGCAACTGTGAATTCAAATCTTTCGACTCAGCCTTCATCTGTGCTACTTTAGCTTTTATTTCGTTTGCCTCGACACCTTTTCCCTGCTTAAAAAGACCCCCGATTTCACCAGCCAATCTCTTCTGCTCAGCCAACGAGCCATCAAGTTTATTCTGAATCGACTTCCTGTCATCATCCAGCTTCAAAACTCTGGCAATTGGTTCTTCAGCATCAAAAAACCTTTTCTTCAGCCCCTCTATTACAGCCTCTTTATTTTCTCGTATGTACTGAACTTGTAGCATAACAAATTTATTCTTAATATTTTATTCAACTAAACTGCCTACCGTCGGGCAGGCATCGAAACAGCCTGTAAAATAACCATATTTCACATGAAATTGTAACGACTGACAAAAGTAATACAAAAAAAAATAGCCCCAACATGTTGAGGCTACTTTTAATTTAAAGGGAACGTTTATAAATTAATATCTTCTATTCCCTTACCACTACGAAGGAAGATCCCACTATAAGCAGAACTACTCCCACAGCTAATAGTAAATACATCTGAATGGAATTTAGTTATTTTTTACCCTATAAAGATAGCTTAAAGTAGCGGATTTCTTACCCTGTTAGTGCATTTATTTATAAATATTTTGTAAGCTGGAAATAGCAGTAATTTAAGGTGTTTACGACTTTAATTAACAATTTGATGTTAAAAACCTTTATTTAATTACAATTTTGTAGGAATAATATTGTTACTTTTCGTCATTTATTTCATTTTTTTTCGTATAAATATGA
This sequence comes from Bacteroidota bacterium, assembly GCA_039714315.1. Classification (NCBI taxonomy): domain Bacteria; kingdom Pseudomonadati; phylum Bacteroidota; species Bacteroidota bacterium. Next base: position 9,138 of record JBDLJM010000123.1, read on the forward strand.
TGTATTTCATCTCATGCATAAAAAAAAGCCCCCTACACGTTGCTGATTACCAGTTATTTAACACTTTACACATATTTAAATAGATAACTTACTACCTCAGCTTTACTATTTTTTCAGGGTAAAGTTGAAAAGTTACAAATGATATATCTGAAATAAAAAATAAATAACGTAGAATTGGGGTGTTTTGTTGGAAAGTCGGGCGAGTTGAAGAACATTCTTGGGGTCAAGTCATATTTTTGGGGATAAAATCATATAAAGCATTTGGTTGGACCGATTCAATCTATGGTTTACTGCATTTATTT
>JBDLJM010000124.1 GCA_039714315.1 Bacteroidota bacterium
ATAACACATGCATTTTTTACCGGACGAAATTGACGATTATGCAGTAATGCATTCACAGGATGAACCTGAATTACTAAAAAAATTAAACCGGGAAACATGGCAGAAAGCACTATTACCCAGAATGCTTTCGGGTGCTTATCAAGGAAGAATTTTGTCGATCATTTCAAAACTGGCATCACCAAAGGTAATTTTGGAAATTGGAACATTTACAGGTTATTCGGCTCTTTGTTTGGCAGAAGGCATGAAAAAAGACGGTAAATTATTTACTATCGATAAAAATGAAGAATTAGAACCTATTTCCTCTAAATACTTCAAATTGTCTGATTACTCTTCACAAATTCAATCTAAAACCGGTAATGCAATAGACATTATCCCAACGATCGAAGAAAATTTTGACCTGGTTTTTATTGATGCCGACAAATCTAATTACATAAACTACTTCAATATGATTATCGACAAACTAAATCCGGGAGGAATAATACTCTCTGACAATGTTTTATGGAGTGGTAAAGTTGTTGAAGAAACAGCCGAAAAAGATATAGATACTAAAATTTTAAAAGAGTACAACTTACTTTTAAAAACCGATCCCCGTCTTGAAACGGTATTACTCCCTATCAGAGATGGTTTAACTATAAGCAGGAAGAAATAACAAAAACTATTTTTTAGAAAATAAAGTAACTTTAGTGATACATAAAGTTACCCCGGCAATTCCAGATACTTACCAAGCTTAGTTTTTTTCAGCATAAGCAAATAAACAGTAGCAACAAGAATTCCCCAAAGGGCTCCTCCTAGCAGGTCTGCAGGGTAATGTACTCCAACATAAATTCTGGAGTAACTGATAAATATTGCCCATACGATTAACAGTAATGCTGAATAGCGAAAAATCTTTCGGAATTGATACCCCAAAAAAACTGCTATTGCGAAGGTATTTGAGGCATGAGCCGAAATGAAGCCCCATCGGCCTCCTTTTTTGCCTGTTATTCTAATTACATCTGCAATATCAGAGTTATGACTTGGTCTTGGACGTTGAAAGACTGCCTTAAACCAATAATAAGTAGTTTGATCAACAATTAAAATCAGAGCTAAGACGGCGATCGAGTAAAATACAACACCCTTCCACCCCGAAAACTTATATACGATATAAAGTAGAAATATATAAAGCGGTATCCAGGTAAATCGATGAGTTACGAAATTCCAGAAACCATCCCAGGCTTCCGTTCCTTTCCCATTTAAAAACAAAAAAAGACTGATATCCCAATTAATCAATTGATCGATAAAATCCATTTATCTTTTTCTCTTTATAGCACCCGTGGCCTTATCTACGCTCTTTTTAATACTTTCAACCTCTTCTTTGGCATCAGTTATGGTATCTAAATCGGGAATATTATCGTTGAACTGTTTCTTAACTTGTTTTTTGATAGGGCGTGAAAACTCATCTACATCTTTTTTAACAGATGAAATCTCTTTCTTTATATCTCCAACTATATCATCGTCGCCGGCACTGTCTTTTATCTCACGCTTTAAGTCGTCCGTAGCATCTTTTAGCTGACGCATTCCTTTACCCAATCCCCTTGCCAATTCAGGAATTTTATCCGCACCAAACAACATCACCACAATCAAACCAATGATAAAGATTTCAGCCCCTCCTATAAAAAGTAAAGTCATTTTTTCTAAATTATATTTTGTACAAAAGTAACCTTAAATAATTAATATCGGAACATTTAGTTTAAACGAATTCCTGAATACTGATCCTTTATTAATTATTTTCCGGTCGAAATAAAATCAATTATTACATTTACATCCAAATATTTTAACATGTCAGAAAAGAAAATCCTGGAATATTTACAAGGCTTCATGTCCGAAAACAGAGTTAACAACTTTAAGAAAGTAATAAACGAACGGACAAAACACTTCACTGTTGTATTAGAAGATATATATCAGTCTCATAATGCCAGTGCAGCTGTAAGAACCTGTGATATTTTTGGAATTCAGGAGATGTACACAACTCAACGTCTTCATACTTTTTATGTTAGTTCTCATGTAGCAAAAGGGGCTGATAAGTGGGTTGATATTTCTTCTTTTAAAGATCCCAATATTGACAACACACAATCGGCGGTTAATGCCATGAGAGAAAAGGGATATCAAATAATTGCAACTTCTCCTCATTATGGTTCTACCTCGCCAATAGAATTTGATATTAGTAAACCTTCGGCTATATTCTTTGGTGCTGAAAAGGAAGGTTTATCAAAAAATATTATTGACCAGGCTGACGCTTTTATAAAAATTCCAATGTATGGATTTACCGAGAGTCTTAACATCTCTGTTTCTGTTGCCATAATTCTACAAACATTAATAGACAGACTAAAAAACAGTAATATTGAATGGCAGCTAAGCGAAGAGGAAAAATTTGCCCTTGAATTAAAATGGTCTAAAAAATCGGTAAAAGATTCAAAAAAACTTATTGAAAAATTTATAGCTGACAATTAAACCTAAAGTTTTTCTATTAATTATTACTGTTACTTAAATAAAAACAAATAGTCAAAATGAACTACGTTATATATATACTTATTGGAATCACAGCCTTAATATCATATAAAGGTTTTAACGATAGAATGTTCTTTGAAAAATATATGCTCCGGGTGGGGAGTGTAATTAATGGAAAAGAATACATAAGAATGATTAGTTCCGGCTTTTTACACGCCGATTGGACTCATTTGTTTTTTAACATGTTTACACTATACTTCTTCGGGCCTGAAGTTTTGTATTTTGCCGGACTTACCAACTTTATTTTAATCTATCTGGGCTCATTACTGTTTGGCAACTTAATTTCTATATATTTTAATCGCCAAAACATGATGTATTCAGCTATTGGTGCTTCGGGAGCAGTTAGTGGTGTTATCTTTTCGGCAATAATTCTATATCCTCAGATGAGTTTGTTCATTATTCCGATACCATTCCCTATTCCGGGTTGGTTATTCGGTATTGCTTATGTATTATACTCTATCTACGGAATGAAAAGTCAGCTGGGAAATATTGGTCATAGTGCTCACTTAGGAGGTGGTATTTCGGGTGTTTTAATAACTATTTTAATAATTCCATCTGTATTAAACGATAGTTGGTTAACAATTTTATTGGTTCTTGTTCCATTTGTTATTTTACTGATTTATGAGAGACATAAATAATATTTGGGCATGCCCTTTCGCTCTCTTCAACTCCCTCTGTCTGCCCGACAGGTAGTAATTAAGAGATCGAAAGGTCGGGCTATCCGCTGTATCTTTTTAAGTAGTGGGAGTTCGACTTTGAGTCGCACCCCCACTACTTAAAAAGGATGCCGCTTCTATCCCTCATGCAAAACACAAGGCCGACAGATTATTACAAAGCATAATAGTAAACAAACAAGAAATGACACATCGCTCCCACTAGTACGAAGAAATGCCATATTACATGTGAAAATTTCAACTTTTTTACTGCGTAAAAAATAGTTCCAACTGTATAAGCCAACCCCCCATAAACTATATACATTAGTCCTTCGAATGGCAGTAAGTCTATGAGTTTATTAATATCGAAGACTATAATCCATCCCATACCCAAATAAATTAACAGGGATGTTTTTTGGTATCTTCCGGTAAAGAAAATCTTCAATATAACTCCAATTATTGCAATCGACCATTCTATAATCAACAAAAAAAGATTATCGCTTCCCAATACCAATATTGCCAACGGTGTATAGGTACCAGCGATTAGTAAAAAAATACCGGAATGGTCTAAGATTCGCAATTTAGATTTAATCTCAACCCGTTTTTCGAAATGATACATCGCCGATGCCAACATTGTAAACAGTAATGAAAACCCATAAATTATAGAACTCCAATATTCCTTTGCTGAATTTGATTTTAGCAGCATTAACACAATCGCGAAAATTGCCAAAACAGCACCGGTAGCATGAGTAAGGTAATTCCACTTTTCTTCAACTACACTTTGTTTTTTATCGGTTTTCAATAATTTCATTTCAAAAAACTTTTCCTCCAAAGGAACGCATTTATTTTTCATTCTTTAACTTAGCCCGAAAATTTTCAACAGGAAATACAAGATGGGAAAGAAAACATTCAATCTCGATTACAATATTAAAGAATCAGCTGACGGTATAGAAAACTCAAAAGTTATATACATGATTCACGGTTTTGGCGCCGATAAAAACGACCTGTTCAGTTTTGCGAATTACTTACCGGGTTCTTTTACAGTTATTGCTTTGCAGGCACCTTACTCTCTACCATTCGGAGGAAAAGCATGGTACAACATTGAGTTGGAAAACGGTAATCACATTTCCGATTCAGGTCAGGCAAAAAGTTCGGTAAAGGAAATCGAAAAATTTATTACAGACAGCAGGGAGCATTTTAATTTCCATGATGATGTTTTCGTACTTGGCTTTTCACAGGGAGCAATACTTAGTTATTCTATGATACTGAACAATCCTGAAAGATATAAATATGCACTCTCTTTAAGCGGTTTCATTTTCGAAGAAATAATGCCCGAGAGTTACGAAAAAGATTATTCGCATCTGGATTTTTATGCTGCCCATGGAACAATGGATGGAATTATACCAATAGAAAAAGGGCGAAGTGCAAAAAAACTTTTATCCGAATTAAATTTAAAACATATTTACCACGAGTTTCCGGCCGCACATTCAATAGCTCAAAAGGAGTTTGAGGAAATTATTGAGTGGTTGAGGGAGAGATCATAGTAATACAATAAGCGTAGAGCTAATTCATTAATTATCTCTACGCATTCACAAGTTGGGCCACCTGTTATCCAAAACAAAGCCCCGGCTAATCTCAATCCAAATATCTTCTGATTTTTGAAATTCAACAATTAGTTGACCTTGTGAAATAATTTCAAAATGAGTTTCTAAAATTTCTATCAATTCACTTTTCGATAATAATTCACCCGAGTCTTCACATATTTCTTCCGAGAGCCATCGTGACTTGTGAATTACTCTGAATTTCGAATCAGGGTTTAATGTATCAACCTCCTTTTGATAAATCCACCAACCTCTTTGATGATTTGTGTTTAAGTTTTCATGTTGAAAAGAATCAATCTCATCAGGATGGTAAAAAAGCATCCCTTTTATAAAATGATAACTTTTCAAGGGATAATAATTTTCTTTCTTTAAAAATTCTATCGTTTCGGGAAGTTCAGTTATTTTTAGCTGTTTAGAATAGGTTTTGTCGAGTTTATCTCCAAAATTCCTGCTTCCATTCGGACAGATAAAAGAGTAGAAATCGGAATTGCCTTTTGCCTTTGCGAAGTATTTAACAGCTGTTTCAAGATGAATAATTTCCGTAGTAATTTTGTTTCTCAAGATAAAATCCATTTCTCCAATGGTTCTTTTTCCCGAAAAAATCTGCTTTCCAAATTCCAGTACTTCGATATTAGGATGAAAGTCGAAATAAAACCGTAATAAATTCTCAAAATATCTCCCAAGGCGTTTTGAATGATTTCTCTCCACAAAATCTGATAATTCATTAAGATTTTCATCTAGTTCAAGTAGCCATTTTTTGAGAAGTTGTTTGTCTATCTCCAAAAAATGTTCGGGCAATTGATAGCCATCGTCTAACACATAAGAACTTACTATACTCTGATGCAAATCGCGAATTATTTTATTTAGATAGTCTTTCATAAAAAACTATGTTAAAAATTGAACCGCAGGCATAGCCACTACACCGTAATTTAAATACTTAATTTCTGTATCATTCGACAAAATATATTTGTGAATAATCGGCTTATCAAGTAAATATTCAAGATTTTTGAAATGCCTCGCATCAACCGCACGTATATTTTCAGTTTTTTTTATTTCTATGGCTATATAACCCTTTTCTGTCTCTATCAATAAATCAATTTCTCTTCTATCGCTGGTTCGCAGATGGTAAAACGAATTGTTTAGATTTAAGTTTTTTGCCTGTTTGTATATTTCAGCAATCATCGCACTTTCGAATTCGTGACCGTTTAAATCGTCCTTTTTATTTAATATAGTACGTAAAACTCCAACATCGGTAAAATGAACCTTCGGTGATTTCACCAATCTCTTTTTACTATTTCGTGCCCAGGCTTGTAGTGTAATTGTCTGATAACTTATATTACTGTATTCCAAAAACCGCTGAACCGTTTTTGAACTCACACCTGCATCAGCAGCAATTTGCGAATAATTTGTAAGCTGTGCTGTATTAATTGCCAATAACTTTTGAGTTTTAGTGAATGGTTCTAGATTTCTAATTTCTGCCAAATCGCGTATGTCGCGTTCGAAATACGTTTGCACATAGTTTCTTAACCAATCGTACCTGTCAGATGTAGAAAGCGAATTATCAGTAATAGCAGGATATCCTCCAAATTTTAAATAGTAATCATAAACCCTTGTTTTATTAGAGTAGTTCTCATCTAACAAAATTGACACTAAATCGCCGACTTCCTTCTGTGATAGAATTTTCTGAAAATAGGATTCAATAACGTCATCACCCCAACTGTTAGTCAACAATTCGGGCAAGGTTAAAGGAAACAATTCAAAAATAAGACATCTACCGGCCAATGATTCTTTAACTTTTTTCAACAACATTATTTGTGATGACCCTAGTAAAATATATTGTGAATCATCAAATTGGTCGTAGACAGCTTTGATACTTTCAATTAATTGTGGTTCTTTTTGAATTTCGTCAAGTATTGCTCTTGGATATAAGTTTCCCCACTGACTAGCCGATAGTTTTTTATAATCCTCAACAGTTATCGGATCCTCAATAGATATGTATTTAAAATTTTTAAACACCGATTTCACAAGAGTTGTTTTTCCTGTTTGTCTGGCTCCGGTTACAACTATTATCCTTCCAAACTTAGACTTACTCTTGTTAGATATTGGATATGACTGTTTTCTATTGTGCATGATTCTTTATAAAGTAAGAATGACTCAAATTTACATAAAAACCACACGCATTCCAAATATTACGCCAATATTTGGAATGCCATTCCAGATATTACGCCAATATCTGGAATAACAATTCATGTTTTACGTGTAAAATAATTAGCTTTTGGGAGTAGCTCGATTTCTACCGAACTATTTTTCCAGATGCTTTAAATAATTCCTCTATGGTTTTTACTTCAACTTTCATCTCTTACTCCTAAAAAAATCTTTTACAATTTGGGAACATTCATCCTCCATTACTCCAAATGTAATTTCTGTTTTAGGATGTATTTGCGTACCCATTGTACGATACCCCCTCTTAGGGTCGGCTGCCCCAAAAACCACCCGTTTAATCTGGGTCCAATACAAAGCCCCGGCACACATCTGACACGGTTCCATAGTGATATACATTGTACAATCATTAAGGTATTTTCCTCCAATTGCATCAGCTGCTGCAGTTATGGCCTGCATTTCGGCATGAGCTGTTACATCATTCAATGTTTCTGTGAGGTTGTGAGCCCTTGCTATCACCTGATTATTAACCACTACTACCGCTCCGATGGGCACTTCATCTTTTTCTAATGCATACTCAGCTTCCTCCAAAGCCTTTTTCATAAAGTACTTATCATCGTAAACTAAAATATCCTCCATCTGCTTTTTTGTTTTTACTAATACAAATTAACTAATTTCAAAATAGATATAATCTATATCGGAATAAAACTAATTAATTACAATTCGTCATAAGATTTACATCTATTTTAGTCAAAATCACTACATTTGCCTCCTGAATCCGTCTCTAATTTAGAATAAATCTAAATATAAATACTATCAGACTGCAATTCAGACTAATAAGTTGTTTTTCGCATAGCGAATATAGTTTAAAACTTAGCTGCATGGCAAAAAAAGAGAAAGAAGATAAAATTATAGATGAAGTAACCTCTTCGGAATACAAATATGGGTTTGTTACAGATATTGAGTCTGATACATTTCCAAAAGGATTGAATGAGGACATCATCAAAGCTATTTCGGCAAAAAAAGAAGAACCTGAATGGTTGTTGGAATGGAGATTGAATGCTTTTAAAGTATGGAAGGAAATGGAAGAGCCAAAATGGGCTCATGTTAATTATCCAACACCTGACTTTCAGGACATTTCTTATTATTCAGCTCCAAAACCAAAACCTGAACTTGAGAGTTTAGACGAAGTTGACCCTGAGTTGATCGACACATTCAACAGGTTAGGGATTTCTTTAGATGAACAAAAAAGACTATCAGGTGTTGCTGTTGCTGTTGATGTAGTAATGGATTCAGTTTCGGTGAAAACTACTTTCCAGGATACATTAGCAGAAAAAGGAATAATTTTTATGAGTATTTCCGAAGCCATAAAGGAACATCCTGAATTGGTTAGAAAACATCTGGGAACTGTTGTTCCTGTAAAGGATAATTTCTACTCAGCACTAAACTCAGCTGTTTTTACCGACGGATCTTTCTGTTATATTCCTAAGGGAGTTCATTGCCCTATGGAGTTGTCTACATACTTTAGAATTAACGAAAGTGGAACAGGTCAGTTCGAAAGAACATTGGTTGTTGCTGATGAGGGTTCTTTTGTAAGTTATCTGGAAGGGTGTACTGCACCTCAAAGAGACGAAAATCAGCTTCACGCAGCAGTAGTTGAATTAATTGCAATGGATGATGCTGAAATTAAATATTCAACTGTTCAAAACTGGTATCCGGGAAATAAAGAAGGTAAAGGCGGTGTTTTCAATTTTGTAACCAAGAGAGCTTTAGCAGAGAAAAATGCTAAAATATCGTGGACACAGGTTGAAACAGGTTCTGCCGTAACGTGGAAATATCCTTCTACAGTATTGAAAGGAGACAATTCTACAGGCGAATTTTACTCAATAGCTGTTACAAATAATTATCAGCAAGCCGATACCGGAACAAAGATGATTCACCTGGGAAACAATACTAAAAGTACTATTATTTCGAAGGGTATCTCAGCAGGAAAATCAGAAAACAGTTATAGAGGACTGGTAAAAGTAGCTCCAAATGCAAAAAATGCAAGAAATTTCAGCCAGTGCGACTCATTGCTAATGGGTAGTAAATGCGGAGCTCATACCTTCCCATACATTGAAGCCAAAAACCCAAGCTCACATATAGAACATGAGGCTACTACTTCCAAAATTTCTGAAGATCAATTATTTTATTGCCAGCAAAGAGGAATTGATACCGAAAAAGCTATTGCACTAATAGTAAATGGATTTGGAAAAGAAGTTCTTAATAAGCTCCCAATGGAATTTGCAGTGGAAGCACAAAAATTGTTGGAGATTTCGTTAGAAGG
>JBDLJM010000125.1 GCA_039714315.1 Bacteroidota bacterium
GCTACCAAGGGAGCTTCAAATGGCGATGCAGTTGTAACTGTTCCTATTTTATCATTGGATTTCCCTGTTGCTCCGGCAGCGGATGAAGCTGTTAATGTTGTACTTTCTTATGTTACTACAGAAACTGTTGTAGAGGCAAGAGTATATTACGCAACAGGAGACGCTCCTGCATACGTTAAAGACAACAAAATAAAAGGAGAAGATCTTGCCGATTTTTCTCAAACAGGAGTAACAATTCCGATGGTTGATGCTGATGGTAATAACCTTAGTGTTGCAGGTGAATTAGTATCTTTTTACGTTCGTATTGCTTTAGAAAACGGAATGGAGTATTACTACGATAAAGATGGTAACGCTATTGCTGATGACGGAGTAGATTCTGCGGCATCTGATGCATTTAAAGCTGACCCTACTCAATGGGAAACTTATAAAGCAATCGCAGGAGGTGTTTCTGCTCCAACTTTGGCTCTTGTTTACAGTGCTACTCCAACAATTGGATATGAAGCTCTTACACTTGAGTATACTGCTGAAATTAATATTGCGGAAGCACGTGTATATTTTGGATATGGAGATTCTCCGGTTTATGTAAAAGCAAACAAAATTAAAGGAGAAGACGATGCTTCATTTACTCAAACAGGAGTTACTGTAAATTTAGCTAATATTGACGTAGAAGACGCTGATGGCACAGTAATCGGAAATACAAGCGATGGTAGTAAAATATCTTTCTATGTTCGTATTGCGTTAGAGAATGGAACTGAGTATTACTATGACAATGCAGGAAATGTAATTGTTGATGATGAAGCAAACGGTGGAGATCCTGCCGAAGCAGATGCCTTCAAAGCAGATCCGTCACTATGGAACACTTTCACAGCAAAAGCCCCTGCATCTGTATCTAAATTCGAATTCCCTGCAACTCCTACAGCTACAGACGACATTAATGTAGTCCTTGAATATGCATGTGATGAAGAAATATTAGAGGCTCGTATTTATTACGCAGCAGGTGATTCACCAGAGTACATTAAGGGTAATAAAGTAAAAGGAGAAGATGATGCTACATTTACTCAAACTGGTGTAACTGTAAACATGAAAGGTCTGGATGTAGAAGATATTGATGGGAATGTTGTAGGTTCTACAAGCGATTCCGGAGTTAAAATTTCTTTCTATGTAAGAATTGCTACTGCAACTTCTGAGTATTATTTCGGTAAAGACGGTGCTTTATTAGCTGTAGATGATTCTCCTGCTAATGGTGCAACAGATACTTCTGATGCATTTAAAGCCGACCCTACTCTATGGCAAAGCTATACAGTACAGTAATAAAATTTTAGTCTAAAGAGCTCGTTTAGTACGGGCTCTTTTTTTTTCTAAAAAGGCAATTTTTTATAAGTTTGCAAACTTATAAAATTCAATGTTTAAACAGTTCAACTGATGAAACGGGCATGAACAAATTTTTCTCACACAGAAAAAAGATAATATGCGAGTTACATCCCTGCCTGACTGCATTACGCAGGCAGGTGACTGATTAAAGACAAATCGTAGACAGATGAAAAGTGGAGTGAGATTAATAATTGTTGGATTCTTTTCATTATTGGCATCATGCCGACCGGAACCAATAGTGGTTGATTATTCAATTATATTAGATTCGTATGAATTGAGTATAGCAGAACCCTCAGGTTTAGCATTCTCAACTGATAAGGAATCTTTATATACTGTAAGCGACCGTGGAATGCTTTATCAAATTTCTTTAACAGGTAATACAATTAAAGAGCTCCCTTTTGCAGGCGATGACTTTGAAGGAGTTACAGTAAATCCGTTAACTTCTGACATATATGTGATTGAAGAAGGTAAAGGGAAGTTGAATAAGCTAGATAATAAAGGTGTTTTTCAGGAGAGCTATAATATTCTGGACAATTCGGGTAACAGTGGTTTAGAGGGACTTACTTACGATGTAAGCCGTAATGTGTTTTATATGCTGAAAGAGAAATCAGATGGATTACTAATAAAATATTCTGTGACAGATGGTAGTCAAACGGAAATCAAATTAAATTTTGCTTACGACTATTCCGGGATATTTTATAACAGCTCAACAGACAAATTATGGATTGTTAGCGATGAGTCGAAAACATTAACTCAATGCACAAACTCCGGACAAAAAATCAAAGAATATAAATTACCGATTTCAGGTGTTGAAGGAGTGGTTGTCAACAACGAAGAAACTGAAGCATACCTGGTATCAGACCCAAATAACATGCTATACAAAATCAACCTGATTGAATAATATCAATGTTAAGTTAATGTTAACTGAACGTAAATTAAAAGTTTAAATAGTATTTGCTACATTAAAAAAAGCATGTATATTCGCAACATCTTTATGTTAAGACAACGTTAAGTAAGGGAAAAAGATAACGTTTAACAAAATTAAAATCTAAACACATATAAATATCATGGCAAAAGGAGAAATGAAAATTGGTGAGGTTTCAAAACCCAGATTTGAATTCCGTACATTCGGGCAGGACTTTGATGCGGCACATGCAAGAATGGCCCGTTTAAGTGGATTTGTTCCGGAAAAAGTTTGGGAGAGAGAATCAGACGAAATCTACATTATGTCGAAAACAAACGACATAAACAACACTAAGATTCGCGATGGTAAAATGGATATCAAAACTTATGTTCAAACTGTTGATGGTTTGGAACAATGGAATCCGTTAATGAAAGGTGAATTCCCAATTTCGAAAGAAGTATTGGTAAACGATGTATTCCCAGCTTTTCAGGTTGAAATGCCGGAATTAACAAAAGACACTTATACTCTTGAGGAATTTTTAGCCATGATCGATGCTCATGCAGATTTGCAGGGAGTAAAAGTTCACAAACAACGTTACGGATACATGGTAAATGATACTATTTGCGAATTCGGTAATGTTCTTATCAACGGAGCTAAAGTTTGTACTATTAATTCTGAATCTACAGAATTGGAAGACATCAAGAAAACAATGAATGATGTAGCCAACGGTATGGAAACTGCTGAGAACCTAAATTATCTTCAGGTAATAAAAAGAATCATTGGTTGGATTAACAAGCCTTTGGCAAACTAGTAAAATATTATTTATCGTCATCTCGAGCGAAATCTTTAGATTCAGCGTAGCTAAACGCAGTGTAGCCGAGAGATCTTTAACCCGTAGCTACGATTATAAGATTTCTCCATGCGCTATCGCTTAGTCGAAATGACGAAAAAACAAGAGAAACAATGGCACAGGAAATAGAAAGAAAATTTTTGGTTAAAAGCGATGCTTTTAAATCAGAAGCTGTAAAAGAAATGAGAATCACTCAGGGATACTTATCATCAGTTCCGGAAAGAACTGTACGTGTACGTATCAAGGGAGAAAAAGGGTTTATGACAATCAAGGGGATTGGAAGTGAGTCTGGAGCTTCTCGTTACGAGTGGGAAAGAGAAATCTCTGTAGAAGATACTAACGAATTGTTAAAAATCTGTGAACCGGGAGTTATCGACAAAACCCGTTTTAACGTAAAATCGGGAGAGCATACTTTCGAAGTTGATGAGTTCTACGGCGAAAACGAAGGTTTAACTGTTGCAGAAGTAGAGCTTTCGTCGGAAGATGAAGCTTTCGACAAGCCGGAATGGTTAGGAGAAGAAGTAACAGGAGATGTAAAATATTACAACTCAATGCTGATGAAAAATCCATATAAAAACTGGTAATTTAGCTTAATGAAAAATCCACGGCTCAAAAAGCCGTGGATTTTTTTTGCAAAAAAAAAAGAACAAAAAGATGACTGAATTGAAACACCAAGAAGAAAAATTTGATGTACTGGATATGAATAATTATCGGATAGAAAAGCTTCCGGTAAGAGAAAAATCCAGATTTGAAGAAATTTTAGTGGTTATAGGAGTACCATTAGCTCTGATTTCTTTTCTTTTGATAATGTTCTTTTTAGATTTATCATTCTTAAAAAATATCGATCCCGATTCGCTGACAATAGCTTCTAAAGCTAATTTTGATAAAATTGGGATGACCGAGTTTATTTTCGCAAACAGAGCAATGCTTGCAATTTTTGTAGCGGCTCTTATTTTGTGGATAACAGAAGCTATTCCGAACTATTTAACCTCATTGATTTTAATAATAGCTTTGGTATTAACCGGAGTATTGCCCGAAAAAGTTGCTTATGCACAGTTAGGGCATAAAGTAATGTGGTTAAATATTCTTTCGTTTGTTTTGGCGAGTATGTTAGTAGCTACAGGTGTAGCAAAAAGATTTGCTCTGTGGTTTATCCTGAAATTTGGAAAGAATGCATCCTCTGTAATGCTTAGTTTTATTGTGATAAATGTTGTTTTATCATTATTTATTTCGGCAACAACTGCAAAAGCAACAATTCTATTGCCAATTATGATGATAGTTGCAGCCGTATATGGAGCAACAAGGGGTAACAGAAATAATTTTGGTAGAAATTTGATACTCCAAAATCTCTTTCAAATAAACATGGGGGCAGCGTCGTTTATGACCGGTTCCGGGGCAAACTTACTGGCGGTTTCGTTAATTGCCGGAGCAATAGGAACCGATATTTTCTTTTCCGAATGGATGATAGCAGCATTTCCGGTAGCCTTAGGTCTAATGCTGATAGCCTGGATTGTTGGAACCAGAATAATTTTCCCGATTAAAAAAGAAGATAGATTACCAAGTATTCCCGGTGGAATGGAAAGTTTACAAAAAGAACTTGACAAAATGGGGAAAATTTCTTTCGAAGAAATGAAGGCATTAGTAATCTTTGGATTTATATTAACACTTTGGGTAACCGACAAATGGCATGGTGTAAGCCCTACCGCAGTTGCTTTTGTTGGTGCTATTATAGCTTTAATGCCTAAAGTAGGCATAGTAGAATGGAATGATGTGGATATTCCCTGGCACTTACTTATGTTCTCTGCCGGTGCTTATACATTAGGGGCAGGATTTAAATATACTAATCTTCCAAGTATATCTGTAAATGCATTTTTCGATGAAATGGGCTTGGGTACAGATACTCCTTTTTGGGTTTTGTATGTTATTCTTACCGGAGTTATGATATATAGTGCTCTGTTTATGCAGTCGAAAACCATGAGGTCTATGATTTTTATTCCAATAGCTATTGGGGTAGCAACTAAATTTGATTTTTCGATAATGAGTTTGGCTTTTCCTGTAGCATTATTAATAGAACATGTGTACGTTTTACCATTCAACAGTAAGCCTTCATTACTTCTATATTCTACAGACCATTATAGCTGGACTGACACTTTTAAGTATGGGATTATAATGCAAACTATAGCATGGGGAATGTCTATACTAATGGCAATGACTTATTTTAAATGGTTGGGGATTACTCCGAACGGTCTTTTTGATATTTTTTAGTGATATTAATAACCCGGGTCAACGGGAGATTAATCGATTCATAGTCAATTCAGGAAAATCATAAAAAGACAAATGATCAAAGAGAAAATCAGAGTTCATGGTGGTGAATCATTCGAAATAGACCTTGGGTATCTTTACAAGGATGACGAACGATTCAGCACTTATGACATTGATACATATATCTACACTCCCCGCTCTCTTGATATCAACAAAGCAACTTATACAAAAGATGAGTTTTTTCAGGATTTAAAAGCAAACATACGTTTCTTAACTCCGGCTTATAACTTAAACGAAGTTATTGAAGGTGATGATTCTGCCTACAAAAAACTTACTGACAGCATTGATACGTTTTTAACGATTCAAAACAAAGAAAATGCAAAGCAATATCGCTATCACATAAAAATGTTTGTCAGCATTTTCAGAAGTTCACTGAGCAAGCAGGTTAGCAGAATTGTTTCCAAGTCATCTACAAAAGAAAAAGAAATACTGATCGAGGATCTTTTTAAGTCAACAGAAAAGTTGGTTAATAAATACAGAAAGCTATCAGATAAATTATTAGCGGATAATGTCAAGGAAAAAGAACAAAACCTCTTCAGATTTGGAGATGAATTCATTTCGTACTCAATAGAAAAACAATTCTTAATTCTTATTCGCAAATTATCTAGAAACGAGAGCAAGTATTCAAAAGAACTACATAATGCAACGACATATTTAGAAAAAGAATTAATATATCAGAGAGAATCAGGTATTCTTTCGATGAATAGTAACTCAAAAAAATCGAACGAAAATACTATCTACAGAAGGGGAATACTCAGAAAATTTGCAGAGGATCGTCTTTTTCTCAATACCAGAACAGAGAAAGAAGGAGTTGTGATGGAACAGGTTATTTTTTCGCTGGCTGCCGGATTTGCAATGATATTCGCCACAGCTGTAGCCTTCTTATCCCAGAAATATTACGGAAACTTCACTGTTGATTTATTTATTATGCTCGTAATTAGCTATATGGCTAAAGACAGAATCAAAGAACTTGTCAGGAACAACATCAATGACAAAATTCAGTCTAAATATTTCTTTGACAATAAAACAAAAATCATTTCAGGCGATGAAGAAATTGGACTATGTCGGGAAAGTTTCACCTTTATAGAGGACAAAAAAATCCCTCTTGAAGTAAAAAGAATACGAAAAAGAGAACATCTGACAGAAATAGAAAACGACTGGAAAGGAGAAAATGTAATGCGTTATCACAAACGTGTAAAAATCTACAATAAACGATTCCGTAAAGTTTTCAAAGAATACGAAATAAAAGGTATAAAAGATATAGTGCGTCTAAATGTATCACGCTTCACAACGAAAATGAGCAGTCCTTATCTGCCACTTTATGCCTGGAACGACAAATCTAAAGAAGTTATAAAAGTTAAAGGCGAAAAAGTTTATCACTTTAATGTTGTTATGGTTTTTAAGTACAATGAAGAAAAATATATAAAACGCTACAGAATTTTTCTAAACAAAAAGGGAATTAAACGAATAGAGAAAGTTGTGTCATAAATAATTACTTAAATGTTATAAATTGACATTTATTCAACCATAACACTAACAAAGTATTACATCAAATGGATTTACGGCTTATAGAAATTTATTACCTATTATAGAACAATCACTCCAATACCGAAATTTTTTCTTACTTTCACACGATTTTAAAATATACTTTAACAAAATAAGAATATATGTCTACTACTACGAAAACTTCGCATCCTAAGGGGCTCTATACCCTCTTTGTAACAGAGATGTGGGAACGTTATAGTTACTATGGGATGAGAGCTTTATTAACTCTATTCTTAGTAGCAGAATTAGTAAATGGAGGATTTGGTATGACACGTGCCGAAGCTTTCGCAATTTACGGGGTATTCACCGGATTGGTATATGTAACTCCGATAATAGGTGGCTACCTTGCCGATGCAGTTTTAGGAGAAAGGAAAGCCATATACATTGGAGCTTTCGTAATGGCTGCAGGGCAATTCACAATGGCATATAGTGCAACACTGGACGGAGGTACTGACGCAGGTGTCTTTGCTCTCTATTCAGGTTTATCATTATTGATAATTGGTAACGGATTCTTTAAACCAAATATTTCTACTATTGTTGGGGGATTATACGAAGCCGACGACCCCAGAAAAGACGGAGCATTTACAATATTTTACATGGGGATTAACCTGGGAGCGTTTATAGCTCCTCTTACTGCCGGTGCTGTAGGTACTGCATACGGATGGGAATACGGTTTCTCAATGGCCGGTGTAGGTATGCTATTAGGGGCATTCTGGTTCTTCTTCCGCCGCGAAACCTTATTAAATGTTGGCTTGCCAACAAGATGTGATGTTCAACCGGAATGTCAGTTTCTAAATAAAAAAGACTGGTTCGACATTGTTCTTTACACTATCATTGCTGTAGCACTTTCAGTTGGTATTGTTGTATTTATAGATGCAGTTACTGAATCTACACTCGATGTTATAATAAAAATCATAGGCGCTTTAGTAGTAATTGGAATTGGTACTGCAATTGCTAAAGGAACTTCGGGAAGAACCGAATGGAGCAGAGTATCTGTAATATTTATCCTTGCTATTTTCAATATCGTTTTCTGGTCAGGATTCGAACAGGCCGGTAGTACATTCAACCTTTTTGCTGAAGAACAAACAAACCGTATGTTGTTTGGATGGGAGATTCCTACAACAGCATTTCAATCGATAAATGCAATTGCTATATTTATAATTGCTCCAATTTTTGACGTTATGTGGGGTAAACTTACCCGCATAGGCAAAAACCCTCCTACTCCTCTTAAATTTGCAGGTGGATTAATTATGTTAGCAGCAGGATTCTTTGTAATGTCGGCTGCCGCAAGTGCTGCTACAGGCGGAAATTTGGTTAGCCCATTGTGGCTGGTAGCTGTTTATCTGGTACATACTCTTGGTGAACTTATGATTTCTCCTATTGGATTATCAATGATTACAAAATTATCTCCTACAAAAATTGTTTCTATCATGATGGGACTTTGGATGGGATCAATAGCGATAGGAAATTATCTAGCTGCTGCTATGGAAAGTATTGCTCATAGCTGGGGATTCGAGCAGGGAGCTCCAATGTTCCGCTTTATCGCTATACAGGCATTAATAGCAGCTGCTGTTGCAATCGTTTTAACTCCGATTATTAAACGAATGATGAAAGGTATTCATTAATATATTTTCCAATTTCAGATTTGAAATTGACACAAAACCAAAAGAGCTGTTCTTAATTGAACGGCTCTTTTTTTTTAGGACTAGTCACATTTGGGATTGCCGTAATTTTAAACTACGGCACTTTCAGGAATTTATAACCAAATAAACATCAAAATGCTCTGTTAGATTTGAAATATAATTGGTATTACTCGCAATTAATAATTACTCATATAACCCGATAAAAAACAGGTTACGCATTTCTTCTTACCGAATTGAAAATGCATTATCCGACTTTATTACCATTCATCAACAGGAAGTTTTCGTGTTTTAGCTACTACCTATCGTAAAAAATTGATTTTTTACTGTATTTTTATATAAAAATGTCACTCTTTTTAATATTTATCTATCTACATTTCAAACTATTTTATAATTTTGCAAATCTTTAATTTCTAGGAGTTTTGTTAATAGGATCATTCCTACAACAAGAAAGAATCTATTTACATAACTTGCTTTTGATTAGGGTTTAGCTGTTTTCTAGGTATATTAAAGAGACAACCTAGTTCCATTAAAAATTGATTATGAAATTTACAGAATATAAAGGATTAGATTTACCTAAAGTTGCTGAAGAGATCTTAGGATTTTGGGAAGAGAATAAGATTTTTGATAAGAGTATGGAA
>JBDLJM010000126.1 GCA_039714315.1 Bacteroidota bacterium
ATTACACTGTTCTGAAAACACAAAAGAAAAAAGTATTTTTCCTTTTGTATTTATCCAGCTCAGCGTGAGGGATAGAGGCGGCATCCTTTTTGTTGCAGTTACTTTACTAAGTCAGTCCTGATTAATGAGCATACCGAAGAACAACTATCGGACCTGTTGAATCAAGAGCAACAAAAAGATATAGCTGAAAGCCCGACCCGCAGCTTTGCGAAGGGGCACGCCCAAAATATAATTACAAAAAAACACCTCCATCAAATAATGATGAAGGTGCTTCTCTATATTAATATGCTATAATAATTATGCCTTTACGCTAACTACTTCAGCAACTTTTTTCCCAATCTCTGCAGGAGAATCAACAACGTGAATTCCACACTCAGCCATAATTTCCATTTTAGCCTGGGCAGTATCGTCTTTACCTCCAACGATTGCACCTGCGTGCCCCATTGTTCTACCTTTAGGAGCAGTTTGTCCCGCAATAAAACCTACAACCGGCTTAGTTCCGTGCTCACGAACATACTCGGCAGCTTCAGCTTCCATAGACCCACCTATCTCACCAATCATTACGATAACATCAGTTTCAGGATCGTTCATAAACATCTCAACAGCTTCTTTTGTAGTAGTTCCAATGATAGGATCTCCACCAATACCAATAGCGGTAGATACACCTAATCCGGCTTTTACAACCTGGTCGGCAGCTTCGTAAGTAAGTGTTCCTGATTTAGAAACAATACCTACTTTTCCTGTTTTGAAAACAAAACCGGGCATAATACCAACTTTAGCACCGTCGGGAGTGATAATTCCCGGACAGTTAGGTCCGATCAATCTACTGTCTTTATCTCCAAGATATTCTTTTACAGTAACCATATCCTTAGTTGGGATACCTTCTGTAATACAAACAATAACTTTAATTCCGGCTTCTGCAGCCTCCATAATAGCATCGGCAGCAAATGCAGGCGGAACTAAAATCATTGAAACATCAGCAGAAGTTTCTTTTACAGCATCCGCAACTGTATTAAATACGGGTTTATCCAAGTGAGTTTGTCCACCTTTTCCCGGTGTTACTCCCCCTACTACATTGGTTCCGTAATCTATCATCTGTCCGGCATGGAAAGTACCTTCACCACCCGTAAACCCCTGTACAAGGATTTTTGAATCTTTATTTACTAAAATACTCATTTTATATAATTCTGGTTATGTTATAGTTCAAATTTGCGAAATACAAATGTATATTTAATAGTGAACCTCGCAAATGATTAGATGTGTTTTTTTAATAGCTTAAACAATGAATTCACATGAAAAATATCATGTTTTTAGAATCTCTATTTTTTTGTGTTTTTTATAAAGTTTGGCAAATCTCTTAAAGCGGCCAGTTCTTTATATCCTCTGCGAACTTCAACAGCAGGAGATCCAAAATAAGTAACTCCCGCTTCGGTAGATTTTGTTATACCGGATTGCGCAAGGATAACTGTTTTTCTGGCAATAGTAATTCCACTGGTTACACCAACCTGTCCCCAGATTGTAACTTCATCTTCAACAATATTTGCTCCGGCTATACCTGTTTGTGCAGCAATTAAGCAATGCTTACCTATAACGGTATCATGTCCTATTTGTACGCTGTTATCTATTTTAGTACCAAATTTAATTGTTGTTGATCCTGTAACTCCCCTGTCGATTGTACAGGAAGCCCCAATTTCTACATTATCCTCAATCACCACATTTCCACCTGAAAGTAGCCTGTCATATCCTTCGGGACGACGTTTGTAATAAAATGCATCAGCACCCAAAATACTTCCGGCATGTATTATTACATTATCACCTATAACTGCATTTTTATAAATGCTAACATTAGGATGAATAATACAGTTTTTCCCAATTTTCACATTATCACCTATAACTACATTAGGCTGAATAACTGTTCCTTCACCAATTACAGCACTATCCGAAATAGCCGATGAGGAAGCTATAAAAGGATTGAAATGCTTCGTTAACTTATTAAAATCTCTAAATGGATCATCAGAAATAAGCAGAGCTTTTCCTTCAGGGCATTCAACTTTTTTGTTAATTAAAACAATCGTTGCAGCCGATTCCAAAGCCTTATCGTAATACTTTGGATGATCAACAAAAACTATATCTCCGGGCTCAACGACATGAATTTCATTCATTCCATGAACTTCAAAATCACTAGCTCCCACAAATTCAACATCAATTAATTTAGCAATTTCTTCCAGATTATATATTCTATCAAATTTCATTTGTTATAATTTTCATTAATTAAATTAGCCCTTTTACAGCATGGCAAGTTAATAATATTAGCACTTAGTAACTTTGACATTAATCATCAAAATTCAAACTTTTATGATTTAGAAATCGGATACACTACAATCACTTGAAGTTAACGGTTGTAGTATCGGTAGAACTTTTTATTTCCGGAATAACTTCTATTTCGCCTTTAGGCTTTCTTTTGAATAAATTCTGAATTAGCTCCTGGAATGTATCAAAGTTAGTTTGGTACGATATACCTATTCCCTGAGTATATCCTTCGTTCTGAAAAAGGTCCGTCACTACATTCTGTCGGGTAAACATTTTTCCTTTATACCTTCCATCTTTTGTAATATTTACTAGTATTTCCACATCTCCTACAATTGAAGACTGACTACTTCCAACAGGTACACCTACATTCCCGTTAACAGTAACACGATCGTCGAAAAGCTGACTGGAAAGACCTACCTCTAATTCATCGGTATTATCTCTTGCACTATTTATATCACTTGTAGCATTAGCCGTTGTGTAACTAACATTTACATCAAATTTATCACTTATTCCTGAAGCTATATTCGACAACTGATTAGCTACCAATTCGGCCGTACTGCTCGCCACACTCCCTCCAAAAGACACTTCGGTTGTAGCAGAAGCAAATGAATTCAGGGTTATGAGCATAATAAACTGTCGACCGCGTTCCTCTTCACTTTCATTTAGCTTCATTTCCAACTGCGACTGCAAGCTCGCTTCGGCATCAGGCATTTTTATATCAAAAGAAATATCCGGTTTCATCAGTGGTCCTGACAGCTCTAATATTAGCTCTACCAACAATTTATTATAGCTTCCTTCCTGATTATAATCGAGGTAAGAAGCAACCTGTGTTTTTGTTTTATAAACGGCATCTATATCAATAACCGCATCCAACGGGTCACCGTTCCACGCGATTGTTCCTCCGGGATTAACTATAAACTTCTTGTTGATCAGATTTTGCATGGTAAACAAATATTCTCCTTCGCTTATTATGTAAGTACCATTGATTGAAAAATCTCCTTTGGTGTCAATATCTAATTTAAAAACCCCATTTCCTCTTCCTTTCATCACATCGCCCACCTGTTCATCCAAAACTATTTCTACCTGAGCTTCTGGTGTAACTTCAAGTTTAAAGGTTAAGTTCATTCCTTTAAAGAAATCTTGCTCATATTCCTTAATATACTCCTCTTCCATTTCAAATAACTCTTCTTCGGAATATTCCTTAGGAGGAGGCACAAAATTAACTATTGAACTTTCGCCTAATGTTCTACTATCCTGTAAGGGTATCGAAAACAAAGTTCCTTTCTCTGTACGAGCCGTAACGTCAAAGTTTAATTTAGTAGTTTCTCCATATATACCAATATTTCCGGAAGCATAAACTTCTCCATAAAAAAGAGGATTGTCATCTTCGGTAGTATTTAAAGCAAGCAGGTTATTTGCTTTTACCTCTAAATCCAGATCCCAGCGTTTATAATTATTATAATTTCTAATTGTACCGCTTAAAGAACCTCTTGTTCCTTTTTCGCTATCACGAATAGTAACAGGAGGTATTGTTATCTCATGGTCTTTTACTGTTACTCTTTGATTTCCTTCTATATTATATCCTACTCCGGTATAATTCACTCCCAAACCGGCCCTTTGCAAATCGAGAAAACCATTCAAATCAGGATTTTTTAACGGACCTGAAATATTAACTTCTCCTGACGCATAACCTTCTATATTATTAAATATTTTTTTCGCAAAAACATTGACAATAATAAGCTTCATCTTATCCAGGTCTACATCTACATCAAGGCTGGGTATTTTTGATGCTAAATCAACAATACCTTCAGCTTTAAGAGCTTCAAGTCCATTTCTAATTAAACTTGCTTCCGTATTATAAACGCCATTATTATCATCGCTATGCATTCCTAAAGTTAAATCCCCCATATATTTAGAGTTCAAACTCAGGCTGTCAATTGTAAGATTAGCTACAGGTTTTATCACGTCGCCCAATATACCAACAGTAATATCTGCATTGATACTCCCTTCTGCCTGTAGTTTAGAGGTCTTTTTTATTAGCTTTCCTAATTCCAGATTTTCGAGATGAGCATGGTAAATTTGATCTTCTCCTTTTTTTGATCCACTGACTAATAATTCCTGTATCCCGTTTGTGACTAATACAGAGTCTAAATCAAAGCTCTTTGCTTTCAGGTCATAAGTTAGCTTATTGTGTTTATCATTATAAGGATTTAACTGCCACTGATTCCCCATGAAGTTAATCTGTGAATTCAACAGACCAAAAACAATATTGGAATTTGAATCTAAAGTTTCATAAAACCTTAAATTATAATTTTCAGATAATGAATCCCCTCCAGAAAAATTAGCTGAAACCTTTACAGAATCTATTTTATTAATCAGAGCTAAATTTAAATCGTGAATTGGATATATCTTATTATCAATTTTTTTAATCTTTAACAGGGTATTGAAAAATGTATTTTTATTATCTACCCATAAAGTAATTGAATCTATTTTATTTTTATCAATTCTAATACCGGGCGAGTCAAACTTTAGTTTTAGATGATTAGTCTCAGAGTCAATACTACCGGTAATTTTTGTTCCTGATTCAAACCTTACTTCAGGATAAAATATATCAACAATCTTATTTTTAATAGAAATATCAAAATTCATATCCTGACTTTCTCTAACTTCTACAGGATTGTAATTTCTAAAAATACTTCCTACAGCATTTTTATAGACATTGGCTATATCGTCAAAATAAAACACTCCATCTATTTCTCCGGAAATAACATCTTTTGAATCAATAGTAATTTTATGGTGGTTACCTTTCTTAGTGGAAGTAACATTAAATTTATCAAAATAATAAAGGTCATTTTCATTTTGATACACAAAATTATTAAGCTCCACAGATCCGGTAATATCATCTAATGTTTTTCCTGCTATATCAATATTTACATTACCCTCCAAAAAGCCAATACTATCACGGGTAAACACATTTGTTTTTACCAAATCAACTTTATCTATAAAAACATTAAACTTGTACCTTGGAATTTTTGACTGCGCATCGACCAGTCCCTTAAAAGTTAAGTCAACATTCTCATCATTAACATCCAACTGACCTAAAAACAGCTTATCACTAATATCTCCTTCAATCAATATATTATTGTATTCATAGCCATTATAATCTACCCGCTTCACATTACCATTTATATAAGCATTAAGAGTACTTAAAGTAAATCCTTTGCCATCAATATCTAAATCTACTGCGGCCATTCCAAGTTTTTCATTATCGAGTAACTCCTTCAGGTTAAAATCTTCAAGCTGAAGATTCCCTTTATAGCCAGCATTTTCGATAGAATCTTTTACTTTGATCTCAAGATTGCTTTTAAGCATACCTATATCAGTTTTAAAAACTAAATCGGTATTCAAATAATTATGTTTGAAATTTACTTTACCTGTTAAATCAAAGTATCCCAGATTTTCTACAATAGGAGGTACAGATTTTTCCAACTTCTTTGGCAACAGACTCATTAAATCACCATATTCTGACGATAGCTTTTTAATATCAGCTATATAATCAAATTTATCCTTCGACAAAATATTATACAAATCCATCTTTGCTATAATCTCTGAATTATTTGCAGTTTTAAGTCTTAGGTTCGACACCTTTAGCCTGTCGATATTACCTTTAGCCTGCATAGAGATTTTTACTTTGTAGTAGGAGTCAGTAATCTTAGTAAACTTATTAATATCCTTTAATCCAACCGTGGAATTTCTGATACTAAAATCAAGTTTTACTTCCGGAGATTTCTTTATAACATGATCTATTGAAGGATAGTTAATCTTTAGGTCAGAGTAAACCTTTGAATAAGGTGTATGTAGTTCTAAATTCTCAACCGATAGATTTGTAGAACTATAAATAAAATTCCCTTTGAATTTCTTTAGTATAAATCCATTTTTAGCTACAAAACTAAATTCATTTACATTAAATCGAACATCCCCGGGATTAATAGCTATATTATCAACAGCCAGATCAACCTTAGTCAGGTTAAATCTCTGCTTGTTTCCGGAACGATAATCCTGATAAAAAAATGTAAGATCCTTTATATTGATTCCCGCAGACTGAAAATCGAAGGATTTCTCGGTTTTCAGGCTATCCGGCTTGCTAAACTTCCTTATAAATAAATCCAGATTTGATATACTGTCTTCTTTATAAATCGTAATATTTAAATAAGGATTGATCAGGAAAAGATCATCAATTTTCATCTTCCCTCCTACTAAATCAAGTTTATCTAAATTACCCCGGATATTTGAAACATGAAACAGAGTATCTTCCTTATGGTCGAGTATAGAAATTTTCTCAAGAACTACTTTTCCAAAAACTGACAAATCGACTTTCGAGATCGAAATATTAGTTTCATATGTTTTATTGATTTCAGAAGTTAAGTAGTGTGCAATTTTAGTTTGTACAGGTGATAAACTCAAAATAAATGAGACAATCAAGAATATCGCTAAAAATACAAGCGAGATCCTCAATATTATTTCTCTTAGCCTTTTGATAGTAATCTTTTATTAAATTTGCACTTTAATTAAATGGGAAATACCAAATTAAAACAAACACCACTACATGCTGGTTTTACGTTCGGATATTTGGTATAACTTTCAAAAATATAATTTATCAACTTAAAAGCACATATTTTGTGCCAAAAATTAAAATTAATTTGGAAGATATATTTATACTAGGAATTGAGACCTCTTGCGATGATACAAGTGCCTCTGTTATTAAAAACGGAAAAATCCTTTCGAATGTTGTTGCAACGCAGAAAGTTCATGAAGAATATGGTGGTGTTGTTCCCGAATTAGCCTCAAGAGCACATCAGCAAAACATCATTCCAGTTGTTGATGCTGCCATAAAAAAATCAGGCATTAGCAAATCAAAACTTAGTGCTGTTGCATTCACAAGAGGTCCGGGATTAATGGGGTCATTACTTGTAGGCACTTCGTTTGCTAAATCACTTTCCATGTCACTCAACATACCGTTGATAGAAGTTAATCACATGCAGGGACACATCCTTGCAAACTTTATTCAGGACGGAGATATGACGAATCCCGAATTTCCATTCCTTACACTGGTTATTTCGGGTGGGCACACTCAGATAGTAAAAGTTTCTAATTATTTCGATATGGAAATACTTGGAGAGACAATAGATGATGCTGCCGGTGAAGCCTTTGACAAAAGTGCTAAAATATTAGGCCTGCCATATCCAGGAGGCCCGCTAATAGATAAATACGCAAAAGAAGGTAATCCAAAAGCATTTAAGTTTACCAAACCGAGAGTTGACGGTTACAACTTCAGCTTTAGCGGATTAAAAACCAACATACTTTACTTTATACAAAAACAAGAAAAGGAAAATCCGAAATTTGTTGAAGAAAACCTTTATGATCTTTGTGCTTCAATACAATATACAATAGTTGAAATACTAATGGATAAATTAAAGAAAGCAGTAAAAGAAACATCGATAAAGGAAGTTGCCATTGCAGGAGGAGTATCGGCTAACAGTGAAATTAGATCAAGATTTAGAAAAGCTGAAACAGACTGGAACTGGAAGTCGCATATACCAAAGTTTGAATTTACTACCGACAACGCTGCAATGATAGCAATTGTGGGATATTTAAAATATTTAGAAAAAGAATTCAGCGATATTTCAATTGCTGCAAAAGCAAGATATAGCTTGTAATTTTTTTTGGCTGAAATTATTACAAATTTAATTTCAGCCTTTTTCTTATAAAAAAAACACACCCTCCTCTGCTTCAATAATTTAGATTAAAAAAAAGTTATTTAAAACAATATTTTTTTTCCTTTCGCGTTAAAAATTTTAGTAACTTTAGTAGACCCAAATTACAATAACTGTAACACTTTTTGTTCTGCTATTTTAGAAGACAGATTTATGATTAATTGACGAAGTTGAAGTTTACCATATCCTTCTTTTTTTGAACTCAATAGTTTTAGTTTCATACCGAATACCTGTCTTCACGACTAAGTACATTTTGAAGTAACGCCTAAATTTTGTTATTATGAAGTTCACATCTACAATTTTAGCACTACTGCTCTCATTAGGTGCAGTTTTTGCTCAGGGTCAATTAGAATTAACAGTAAATGACATCAACATCGACAAAGGTAAGATTATGGTCGCTATTTATAATTCTAATAAATCATTCCTAAAACACCCCTTTAAAATTGAAAAAAAAGAATCAGATGATGAATCTGTTACGCTAAGTTTCAGCAACTTACCTGAAGGTTTTTACGCTATTTCAATTTATCAGGACAACAATGAAGACAACGAACTTAACATTGGAAGATTTGGACCTAAAGAGCCACACGGTTTTTCTAACAATCTGGATATAAAATTTACTGATGTTAAATTTTCGGAAGCTAAGTTTAAGGTCATTCCTTATGAGACTTCTACACAAAGTATTTCGCTGAAGTAATTATTATGAATTATTAATTCTGAGTTTTTATTCCGCGTAAAGAACGCAATTGCGTAGCACATCATGAAGACCTTTGAAAATTAACTTATTCTGAATTAAGATAAAAATACAAAGCTCGCAAAGTCGTGTAAAACGACAACAATAGATACGACGTGTTCAAAATTATTCACGATAATTTTAATATATAGTTACCGCTAAGCTTCGCTAATAAATAAACCCATCTAAAACATTATCTCTTTGCGAGAAAAAAATATGCGTAGAATATCGCACTCCTCATAAAATAATGTTGATCCAAATTGACTTGATTCAAAATATGATCCCAAGCCAAATTCAGGGCAAAAAAAAACTCCCGACTACAAAAGTAATCAGGAGTTATTAAAAGATTGGCAGCGACCTACTTTCCCGCCCTTTCGGGGAGTATCATCGGCGCGGTTGGGCTTAACTTCTCTGTTCGGAATGGTAAGAGGTGTTCACCAAC
>JBDLJM010000127.1 GCA_039714315.1 Bacteroidota bacterium
AAGTTACATCTCCCATACGCAGTAATGTTTAAATTCGAAAATTTGCTTATAACTACCCTAAATTTGCACTACAAATTCAGCAATAGTTTCTAAGCGTAAAAAAGCGAGAGATGAAAATAGAGAAATAAGACCCTAACGTCTTGTATTTCAATAGTTTGCAGGTTTGCTAATATACAAAAAATAATACTCAAACCCTATGCAATCAGGTATATAAATAGGCGTTAATACATTAATAGTGTAAGAAAAAAATATTATAGCAATTCAATTATAAAATGATCGGTTTAGATCGCAGTATTTTTTTGGAACTTCGAGGTTTTTGAACCTCGAATTTATAAAGAGGAAGGAGTAGGATGTTAATAAATAAGTATTTTTATTTTAGGACACCCGGTGCCGAAGATAAATTAACCGTCATTCCGACCGAAGCGCTAGCGTAGTGGAGAAACCTAAGTTCGACAAAGTCAATTCGTAGAACTTACGATTTTCCACTTCACTGCATTTAGCTTCGCTGCCTAAAGGTTTCGGTCGAGATGATGGTTTATAATCTATAATCCTCTCTCTCTTAGAATTTATTCCTTCGATTTTTCCTCCATGTATTTTATCATCGCATTCATCTCTTTTTTGAAATCTTCAAAATCAACCTGACTGCCCTTTAATATCATACTCCAGTGCCTTGTTTGTGCACCATGTGCAACTGCTTCCTGAATTTCTTCATCGGTGGCACCAAATGCTTTAGCAGAAGCAATATGGAAGTAAATACAATAATCACATGGTATTTGTGCTGCAACACCAAGTTGTATCAGCTCCCTGTATTTTGGAGGGATTTTACTATCCGGACTATTTAATTGTTTAAAGTTTTCCCAGGCTCCCGCGAGTGCATGATCGGGATATGCTTCAAACATTGATGGAATTGTTCCAAAATGTTGTTGAATTTCAGCCCTGGCTTTCTCATAGTCATTTGTATCCTGAGCGGATAAGGTCATTGAAATAATTAGCATAGGGATAATAAAAATCATTATCCTGAAAAAATTATTTAGCAGATGTGTTTTTTTTAAAGTTATCATAATCTTTTTGTTTTATAATTGACTAAAGTTTCACATGTCTTTTTTGGCGCTATTTCCGGCCTGCCTGGATTGGCAGACAGGCTCTCCGCTATAGCTTTGTCCGGCATAGCAGTTCGAAAATTATATTTCGGGGTCTTCGCTTAGGCTCAGCCGCCAAAATATATTTCTCACAAGCTATCCCAAACAAAGGCTGTCGCTGCCATCCGGGCGAACTATATTTCGCTGCCTCGGCCATATCGAATTTGTAATTCGTGTCTTTATTTTTTCTTTTTTAGTACAGGTTGTAAATCTGCGCCGGCGAAGGGGGCTAATTGTGTTTTACTTTTTACTCATTTCGGCTACTTTTTTCTCTAAATGATCAGAGAGTTCATGCATTCCATCTTCGGGACTAAAGCTGACCAATTTTAAATCTTCCAAAACCAATGCTGTGTGTCCGGGTTTCATATAAAATGCTTCACCTTCTTTAAATGTTTCTTTGTTTCCATCTTCATATTCAATACTAACCGCTCCTTCTACAACATAGCCCCAATGAGGCACCTGGCAATGGTCGTTTTCTAATCCTTCAAGTAAAGGGGTGAAATTTGTTCCTTTTGGTGCATTGTTAACATCAACTGTTAAACCTCCCCAGCCGTCAATCATTGGCAGCACTTTCCCTTTTGGAAAATCATTTAGATTAACATGGGTTACTTCCGGTACTTCGTTTGGCCGAAGTGCATAAGAACTTTGTTTGCAACTAATGGCTGTAATAAATGTGCCAAGAACAAAAATGTAAAAAACTACTTTCAATTTTTTCATAATTAAATTCTTTTAAAATTTGACTAAATCTGTTATAGTAAATATGCGATACCTTACCGTCGGCTTCGCTTTAAGCGACACCGACGGTTTTTATTATCATTTGTGATCAACAATCCAACTGCTTAACTCCGACCATACAAGCTTGTCTGCATTATAGCCAAGCCAAAGGTCAACATGTCCGAAATCTTTTGACGGATCATCATCTAAACTCACTAAATGATTAGTGACGTCGGTACTTGCGGTTAATGTGGCTGTATAATATCCGGCTTCACCGCTACCTCCTCCTGCACCAATATAGAAAATAGGTACTGATATTAATTCCAGATGATCATCAAAGGAAACACCATCAGAAGAAGAGCAATTCAATGCGTTATATTCATAAAATATTTTAGTAGGCATAAAGGGAGAATGGCCTGCTGCATCACGGAAAATTCTGTTCTCATCAGAATATAAAAACTCATTAACATTACCTCCGAAGAAGTGAAAGAAGATGCCTTTATCAGGGTCTTTAGGACTGGAAAAAACAATTCTTGTTGCCCGGCTATTTGTTAATCCTTCAAAATCGGGAATAGGTGAAACTGAATCAGGATTTGTAAGAGCTAAATTACCCAACAAACTAAAAAATTCGCCCCAACGGTTTTCTAATACCCCTGAGTTGAAAGAATCCAAGTGACTATTTGCTTCGACACATCCAAAATTTTCACCGTTTTCAAACTTAAATGCATTATCAACCGGGATAAGACCTTTAATGTTACGTTTCATCATATTAGCCTGTTGGGTTTCACTGTTTGCAACTCCGTAAGCAATAGTTGCACCGGAACTATATCCCAGCAGGTTTAGGTTCGAAAACCCTTGTTTCGTAATTCCACGAATAGTACGTGCAATACGTAAAGCTTTTAAGGTATGATCTATATCTTTTTCAAATCCCCAGTCCTCAAAAAAGGAAAACTCTGTGGTTTCTGCCGGAATCATGGTCCAGCCCAAATCAATTCCCCATACATCGATATTTTTTGAAGCCAGATAAAACGGTGCTGATGTTTTTGCATTGATATCGTTTACTGATTCAAGGCCTTTTGCAAGAAAGGTATTGGCAAACCCCGTAAGAGCACCATGAACCATAAATACATCGCCTTTAGTAGGGACAGGATGGAAAGGTCTGCTCTCACGAACAACACGATGGATTCCTACTACATCGAATTCACCCGGTCCCATACGTACTTTAAACCTGTAGTGGGCAATTCCTCCTCCGAGTTCCGTTCTTGAAAAGTCACTGATTATATTTTCTTTTTCTTTGTTATCGAAATTTTGGTGATGATTTTCGATACTGCTTTTATCATAGAGTTTAATAATATCAATATTATTTTCTTTAGCATTATTTATTAACAGGTCGTTTGGAGTGTAGCTTAATCCGATTAATTTGATATTAGAGCTGTTAACTGCTATATCTTCCCGGTAAGTACCCGGTTCAATATAAATTACATCTCCCGGCAAGGCTGCGTCCACAGCATCCTGTATTGATTCTCCATTTTGTACAAATGCAGTTTCCGATTCAAAATCCAATAGATATAACAGCTCATTCACCTGAATAAATTCCTCACCGGAGAATGATTTGCTTGTTTTTTTCTCTTCATTTGAACAGCCGTTAAAGAGCAAAATGAAAAATCCCATAAGGATTATAGCCGTTAAATGTTTGATTTGTGGCTTAAATGTTTTCATAATACCTTTATTATTAAGTTCAATATAGTTTTCTTACAGAGAATATTTTTTTCTATAGATACCGCTAAAAAGTTCAATTTTATTTTCTTCCAGGTTTATTAGGGTATTGTATAGTTTTTTCTTTGCAGACTCTCCCATCAGTACATCAAGCCCCGGCTTAGGAGGACCGTTTTTTTTTTTTCAAATAAACCAAGCAGAAATTGTTTTGCTTTAGAGCTTTGATCGGTAGTTTGTAATTTTACAAAGCCCAGATTGTCGAGGATGGCATCCACTGCCGAAAAGGTTTCTAAAAAGTTGATGGATGTATTATCTGCCCATGGTACCGGATAATTAATTTCCTTTCTGTTTTTTTTGAATATATCATAATAAACAAGTGCCCCTTCATTTTTTAGCACTCTCCTTATTTCTGAATAAAATTTGGGTTTATCCTTAATATTCATTTGTACATGCTGTGTCCAGACTATATCGAACGAAGCATTATCAAAAGGCAAATCCAGTGCATCAGCCTGAATAAAATCTGTTTTATCGGAATGACCAATAAGATCAGATAATTTTTTTGCCGTTCTGATATACTCATGATTTAAATCTATTCCTATTACTTCACAGTTAAAATCATCTGCCAGCATTCTGCATGAACCTCCAAGTCCACATCCTACATCCAGCACTTTAGCGTTGTTTAAATAAATTTCCTGTGCAAGTTCACAGGATACTTCAGCTCCCCTGACATGAAATTCATCTACACCGGCAATATCACTTCTCGATACATTGTTAAGATCAACTTTTAGCTCTTTAAGACGTTTAAGTATCTCTTCAAAAAGCTTAGGTTGATTATATTGATCTTCAATATTTGAGTTTGATATTTGCATAATGTTATTATTACTGAGTTCGATGAAAGATATTATTGATGTATATATTCATAACGACCTCGTTTACACACCCCTGCGATGTTGTTTTCTATACTGGATATAAGAACGTTACAATAGACAGTCCTACTATCGAACCCAGACTGTTACAAAAAGTATAGCTTATAAAGGATGCAAAAAATTATTTCGCAGCAATTTTAATACTACTCAAGTCAAAAGGCTTGTAGCATTTTTACAAATAATAGGAATAAGAATGAATTGCTAAAAAAGGCTTGTACTATTTTTGCATGACAGAGAAGAATAATTACCTAAAAGTCAGTAAAACCTGCTACTTTGGGATTGCACTGGGTGCATAGCCAAATTCTTCCTTAAAAGCACGGCTAAACCAGGAAGGATCGTTAAAACCGACTTCATAAGCAATTTCAGAGATGTTTTTATCTGTTGTAAGAATCAATTCCTTAGCCTTCTGTAATCGTACCGATCTGATAAATACTGCAGTAGATTTACCTGTTATAGCTTTTAGTTTTCGGTAGATTTGCGATTCGCTTAAATGCAGTTTTTTTGAAAGATGTGTACACGAACCGAATGAATGATTGCTTATCTCCTCATGAATTACCTTTATTACTTTCTGAACAAATTTTGTTTCCGGATTTTCGACCCGTGTTTTCACAAACTGACTAAAACTGTCGCTCTCAATTTTTTGAATCATCTTTTTTCGCAATAAAACCAACTGGTCAAGACGGGTAAACAATTCTGCTTTTACAAAAGGTTTTGTAAGGTATGCATCGGCACCTGATGAGAGTCCCTTTAGTTTATCTTTCATAGTTACTTTTGCAGTAAGTATAATAATTGGGATATGATCGGTTCGCTCATCTGCCTTCAATGTTGAACAAACTTCAAAGCCATCCTTTACAGGCATCATTAGGTCACAGATTATTATGTCCGGTACTTTCTCAAAAGCCGTTTCAATTCCAAGTTCTCCATCCTGTGCGTGTATGGTTTTATACTTCCCTGTTAAACATGTTTTTAAATAGTGGGCAACATCAGTATTGTCTTCAATGATTAAAGCAAGTGGTAATTCCGGCATATTATCCGAACTCTGTTGAGTTATTTCATTTTTGTCAGCAGGTGTAACAATATTTGCCGACGGTTGTGCCTGAATGTCTTTTGTTTTATCTGCAGCGTTGGTAATAGGTAGTTGTATAATGAACTCGCTTCCTTTTCCGTATGTGCTTTTCACTTCAATAGATCCGTTCATCAATTCTACAAATTCTTTTGTCAATGCCAGACCTATTCCTGTACCTTCACCGTGGTGTGATGATGAATTATCTGCCTGATAGAAACGGTCGAATATATGACCTATTTCTTCTTCAGAAATCCCGCTGCCGTTGTCTTTTACCTTAAAGAATAAAAAATCATTTTTATTCTTTAAAATTCTCTTAAGGTGGAAAACTATTTCACCTTCCTGTGGAGTGAATTTAATTGCGTTTGAAAGAAGATTATAAATTACAGTAGATAATTTATTTGTGTCAAAATCCATAATTAGCTGATCAACTTCAGAATAAACAGTGAGATTTATTTGTTTCTCGCGCGCTAATGAATGAAAACTGTCGCATATGTATTTTACAAATGGAATAACATCGGACTGAACCAACTGTAACTTCATATTCCCACTTTCCAGTTTCGATAAATCCAGCATTTCATTTACCATTTGCAACAGATGTTTTCCATTACGTTTAATCATATCCAGTGAGTGTAGCACATCCTTAGAGATATTATTTTCGATATTAGACTTTAATAAATCGGCCATACCAAGTATAACGGTAAGAGGTGTACGAAATTCATGTGTAATATTAGTATACAGACTATTTTTTAACAGGTTGATCTCTGTGAGACGCTCACTTTCGGCAACAGCCAATCTTCTGGAAAGCTGAAAACGATAAAAAGTATCGGCAAATAAAATCGCAATAGCGAAGTAAATGATATAAGCCCACCAGCTTGCCCACCAGGGAGTAGGAATGTTAATATTGTATTCTTTCGGTGTTTCGTTGCATATTCCCAGATTATTGCAGGCTTTAATTTTTAATTTATAATCTCCATGAGAGAGGTTAGTTAAATATATCTCTTTACTCTTACCTATATTTTGCCATTTACCTTCGAACTTGTACTGATAAGTAATTTGATCTGAGAAATGAAAGCCAAGAGAGCTAATCTTAAATACAATATTTCTGGTATCGCTATTAAAAATGAAATCTTTTTTTGTTAAACTATTTCCTTCGTAAAGTGTTTTACCATTACTTTCAATTTTTCTGATATAGGGTAGGGGAATTTCTTTATTTGTTAATTGTTTTTCAGGGTTATAGATAAATACTCCATTATTGCATCCTATAATAAACTCTCCCTTTTCGTTATTTATTACCGGTCCGCTTAAATACAGTTTCCTGTTTAGATAGTTGAAGTTAACCTCTCTGTGAGTTAGTGAATTAATATTGAGAATTCCAAGTGTTTTTCCGGTAGTCCACAAAAGGCTGTCATTATATTTGTAAAGCCATCTATAGTTTCCGCTTATCTTTTTTGTAATACCATTTTCGAGACTGTCAGCTTTAAAATAACCAATTCCTTCCTCAAGTCCTACCACCCATATTCTTCCTTTACTGTCTTCCTGAAATCCACCCAAATATTTGTATATATATTTATTTTTGTCCGGATTTAGATTTTGAATAGAAAAATCTTTTAAATCCATTACACTTAAGTGATTTGCAGTACGTATCCATAGATTTTCAGATGAATCTATATACAAGTTTTCTATCCATTCGTGATTTCCTTCTCTATATTCATCAAATTCTTCAATGTAATTTTTTATCGAGTTATTTTCAAAATTTAGAAGAAACAGACCCCCTGCTCTTGATCCAATCCAATAATTGTTATTTCTATCTCTGACAACAGTTTGTAATGAAGGGTAGGGGTGATCTATCTGGAGTGGTGATAATTTTAATTGCCCTGTTTTTGGATTAAATATTGTAATCTCCTGACCGGATATTATAAGGAAATTACCATCGCTCATTTTCACCATATCCCGTAAAGTAATGTTTTTACCTTTTCCATTTTTCAAATAGGGGATATCTATAACTTCAAATGTATAAGCTATAGGATTTATTTTATATAATCCTGAACTGTTATGACCGAGTACGTAAATAAAACCATTCGACAGAATGATCTCCCGTGTTTGCATTGGATATTGCAGATCACTCTTTTTTTCAAGTTCAATAAATGTATTTTGCGACTGTAAAGGGGCAAATTTAAACAGGCCTCTACTGTAGCCCAACCAGATAATATCTCTTGAATCGATGAATGAAATACCCCTTAATATACCTTTAGCCAAATTGTTGTCAATTACCTTTTTTACAGTTTTAGTTCGTGTATTATATTGTATCAAACCATCGCTCGAAGTAACCCATAAATTGTCGCCTTTTTCTTTGTAAATATCTAAGATTAACGGGTAGCTGTCAATTAAAGGGGAGCTAAATTGTTCAGACTGTTTATTAAAAATAATCAATCCCCTGCTCCATGTTCCAAGAAAAACTTCTTCATTTGAAACAGCGATCTTACGTATTTTATTTTGAGCCATTTCCGGATTGTTTTTATATACAAAAACACGGTATTCGTTTGAGATGCTGTTAAACCTGATCAAGCCGGCTCCGGTACCCATCCATAAAATTGTATTATCATTAGGGTCTTTTACTATGCACCCTATACTGTTTATTCTGAATTTGTTATTAGGAGAGTTGTTTTCAAAAGAAATTAATTCATGCTTTTTTTCCTTTAAGTCTATTTTTATTAGGCCACCCTTTAAATTGCCTGCCCATAGTATTTGGTCATCAAGAAGAAGATCAGTAGTTCTCTTCAGTGAAAAGTTTAACGAAGGAATTAAATTGTTTATTATTTGGAATTTAACCGTGTCAACAGAAGTGTAAAATATTCCATTTTCACCGGCAATCCATATATTTTCACCTGATTCGTCTATATCAATGCTGTTTACATAGCCTATTTTTTTTTTCAGAGAATTCTCGTGATAATTTGTGAAGTTAGTGAAATGATTCCCGTCATATCTCGCAATACCATTGGCATTTGCTATCCATATAAAACCATATTTGTCTTCTTTGATATCTGTAATGTATGAGGAGGCCAGATCATCTTTTTCTTTGGTATAATGTTTATAATTATTAAAATCGGAAAGCTTTATTTGTGCTATGCAAATAGTTGAAGTTAATAATAGTATGAGGAGGCTACAATGAAAACAATACATTTTTAAAATACTTCTTATGTATTCTTTAGTCTTCATTATACTAGTATGTTGTAGGTAACGAATGTTACTAAAATACTAAATAATTATTACAATTATCTAAATCAGGGGCTGAATTATAATAATCTGTGTTACTTTCAGTGGGGTTAGATGATCTCTTAGAAAGTAAATTATTCGTCATCATGAGGGGTTTTTTT
The DNA here is from genome assembly GCA_039714315.1 of Bacteroidota bacterium. Lineage (NCBI taxonomy): Bacteria > Pseudomonadati > Bacteroidota > Bacteroidota bacterium. The sequence continues at coordinate 8,936 of JBDLJM010000127.1, forward strand.
TTAGAAAAACTCCAATCATCTGGTGCGTTAATGACGAGATGCTTTGTGATCTTTGCGCTTTATTTTCTTAGCGGTCTTTGCGTGAAAAGCACGATCTATTTCACGCAAAGTTCGCAAAGTTTTTCGCAAAGTAAACGCAAAGAAAAATAAAAGTCGTCATAGGTAGAACGAAGTTTTTTTTAGAAAAACTCCAATCATCGGCTGAGCCGAGACACGGTCATCGG
>JBDLJM010000128.1 GCA_039714315.1 Bacteroidota bacterium
GGTGTTCGCAAGACAAAATTTTATCATTCCCCTCTGGGTCAAAATTGTTAAAATTTTGTCATGCTCGTTTCATCTGTTAATAATTTTATGTTTTGGTCAGATGGTGTTCGCAAGACAAAATTTTATCATTCCCCTCTGGGTCAAAATTGTTAAAATTTTGTCATGCTCGTTTCATCTGTTAATAATTTTATGTTTTGGTCACCTGTCTGACTGCGTCTTGCAGGCAGGGATAAAACATTCATGAATTATCATTTTCTAGTCTGTCCAAAATTGAGCTCATGAATATTTCATATTTTTATTGATGGTTGATCTAATACTGCTTACTATTAAACTAAGAAATAGTCTATTTATTATTTCTGGCAAATATACTTCTTAGCGATGCAGTTTCAAAAAATGCGAGCATAATTAAAAACAGCAATAAAAAGCTGTTTCCTATGATTAGATTTCCATAGAAAAATTTATCTGCCACAAGCCCAAGAAAGACCGACAATCCTAAATACAAGCTTATCTTTTTAAGATTATAAGGAATGGGATAAATTTTTTGCCCGACAAAATACGACATCAGCATCATTGATCCGTAGGCCGCCAAAGTTGCCCATGCAGAACCGTAATATCCCATTTTTGGTATCAGCCAAATATTAATTAACACCGTAATTATTGCACCTATGATAGAAAAAATAGCTCCGTATCTTGTTTTGTCGTTTATCTTATACCAAACCGACAGGCTCAAATATATTCCTAAACTCAAATTCGCAAGCAAAAGAATTGGCACCACATCTAATCCTACCCACATCTCCTCATTTTGAATAAAATATTTCAAAATATCTAAATTCACAATTAAGAAAAGAAATATTACCGCCAAAATTGCAACAAAATAATTCATCACGTAGGCATAAGTTTCTTTCGCATCTTTGTCTTTTGCCTTCGCGAAGAAAAACGGCTCTACTCCCATCCTAAAAGCCTGGATAAAAATTGTCATGAATATTGCTATCTTATAATTTGCTCCATAAATACCTACTTCACCTTTTGCTGTATCTTCCGGCAACATTTCCCATAAAAATACCTTATCCATAGATTCGTTAATTATTCCGGCTGTTCCGGCAATAAGAATAGGCCATCCGTATCGAATCATTTTCTTCCATAATTCCTTATCAAAATTCCATTCAGCATCTCTAAATGTCGGAATTAACATAATTACGGTAATAGCACTAGCTACAAGATTAGACAGGAATATTACACTTATTTTGGGCGTAGATAAATACCTATCGAACGAACCAAAACTATAACCTTTAGATATTAACCATGGAATTACAACCAACAGTAATAAATTAAGTCCTATGTAAATACCAATATTGATTAATTTTATTATCGCAAACCTGAAAGCTTTATTCTGAAAACGCAACCTGCTAAAAGGAATTACAGTAATAGCATCAAAGAATATTACCCATATCAGATAAATAATATACTCCGGGTGACTTTCGAACGAAAGGATATTAGCAATATCTTTATTAAAAAACAGTGCAATTGACAAAAACACTAATGAACTCACCAATAAGCTAATAAAGGCTGTTGGAAATACATTTTTACTATCTTTTTTATTTACAAAATTAAAGAATGAAGTTTCCATCCCATAGCTGAGAAATACATTAAGAATAGCAGTATACGAGAATAGGATTATTACTTCTCCGTATTCTTCTTTATCAAAAACATACGTATATAAGGGCACTAAAAGGAAGTTCAACACCCTACCTATAACGCTACTCAGCCCATAAATAGCTGTTTGACTTAAAAGTTGTTTTATAGTTGCCAAATGAAAATAATTTGATACAAATTTAAATTCTTTTTTATCAGTTCCTAGAACCAATACCCTAAATTGAACATGAAACTGAATTTCCCGTTATCAGGACTGTAGCTTGAAGTAAATTCTACAGGTCCTATCTTACTGTTATAACCAAGAGAAAGAGCATACCCTGAATAGTGCAGTTTTTTTGCTTCGTACCACTGATTACTATTTTTTGCCGCTATCATATAATTTGCATGTCCGGTGATATAAATATCCTGAATAATTCTATACTGTAAACTTGTGAGATATTTAAAAAAACCTCCATCCTCAACACCAACAACACCAAATACAGGATAGCCGAAGAAACTATAAACATTATTAGGTAAGTTCTTGTTATATCCTCCGAAATAATACGACAGACCTGCAGTGGAACCAGAACCAAATCTGGTACTTGAATATATCTTGTTTGTCCAGGCCAATCTTTCACTTGGCGAGAAAGTATAGTCGGCTCGCAGATACAAAAAACTTGAGGTTACAAGAGTATTCTCTTTTAAGTCGTTATTTTGCGACTGAGGTATAACTACTTTAAATTCAGACTTAAACAAAAATCCACGAGTTGGATAATTGGAATTATCTCTGGTATCAGCATATATCTCCAATAATGGATTTATACTCCAACCTTCGTCAAAAACAAAAGGCCTCTCTTCAAAATCCCCATCTTTATCCATAACTTTTAAAGAACTGGAATACATAGCTAAACGTTTTGCTTCAACTCCGCCTGCAAAATAAAAATCCTCATTAATAGTCTTCTGGGCCATTACTTTTGTTGTCCAGTCTTTATATTTCATATCAATTATAGATCCGGAAATCAAATCACCCAAATCTCCAAGAGCGGCAGCCGGCATATCTACCTCAAATTGTGTAAAATTAGACTGCAACAGAAATCCCGGCCAAGCTGCATTATCCTTATAAAATAAGATATTTAACCTCGGTCTGTCACTAATAATTATATCTGACATAAAAATTGAGCTTCTCAAAAATTTATTGCGGGCAGTAAATTTTAACTTTAAGCCTGCCTTGTAAATTTCATCGTAATGCAAACCCAATTTTAAATAGTCATTATTCCTTTTTTCTTTAACCTTAATAACCAATTTATGCCAACCTTTTCCGTCCGGCATTAAATCATAGCCTATAAAATCAAAATTCCTGGTACCATCTAGCGTATTAATTCCTGCCTTAATCTGATCTATATTAATAAGACCTGGTAGTTTCTTTACCGGAAACCGGTCTGTAAAATATTCTGTGGAATGATTCCGTGAATCCTTAACTTCTACACTCGAAATATTATAATTCACAGTGTTTATCAAAGGCTTACGTTTATCACTACTTGATGGTTTTTGGCGTTTTGCAATATCTAACAGTTCATTAAAATACTTAAACCCTTCTATTTCTCCCAATTCCAGAAGCTCTCCGGCCTTATCGAAACTAACAACCGAATAATCTGAAATATCAGGCTTAATATATACATCCACAAGCTTAGCCTGCTTTTCAGATTTTTCAACCATTTTAAAACTTGATATTTGCTCAATTATAGAAGTAATAGACATAAGGTCTTTCTTCTTATAAAGTCCATCCTCTACACTTACTCCGATAATTATATCAGCTCCCATACTCCTAACCTCTTTTACAGGAAAGTTATTAAGAACTCCACCGTCAACCAAAAGTCTCCCATCTATTTCTATTGGAGAAAAAAGTGAAGGAAATGATGAGCTGGCCCGCATCACCATAGGTATTGAGCCTTCATGAAATTCAATTGATTCTCCCGTTACAATATCAGTTGCCATCATCACAAGCGGAATGGGTAATTTATCGAAATCCTGATGTCCGGGATATTCCCTTGTAAGCTCGGTAAATTCTTCTATAACATCCTGTCCATTCGATAAACCTTTCGGAATACCAATTTCCCAGTTATTTACAGGAACACTCAAAAAAGTTTCACTGTCGAATGTTTTCTCAAAATAAGTAAGATTATTACGTGGAATCTTTCCCTGCACCAACTTCGACATATCCAAAACACTAATTATACTGTCGAGTTCATCTACTGAATACCCAATTGAATACAATGCCGAAACAATAGCTCCCATACTTGTTCCTCCAATATAATCAACCCTTACTCCTGCCTTTTCTATCATCCTGAGAACTCCAACATGAGCCACGCCTTTTGCTCCTCCTCCACTCAATACTACACCTACTTTTACACCGTCATCTACTTCTTCACTTTTTGATTGAGCAACTGCAAAGTAGCACGAAAAATAAAAGAAAAAGAATAGTAAAATTATTCTCATATATGAATTTATCTGTAGCATAACTTTATTAAAAGGTCATATGACTCCCTTCCGGAATCAGGGGAAACAGCGAGTAATATCCTATTAAAGTTAATAATTTAAAAACTATGTTCATAATTTTCAAATCACAAACTACCCGGATATTTAATTCTATTAAGCTAAGTTCGATGAGAGATTTGAATACAGTTATGAATAAATTTTTCGTCGAACTCAGGATATTAACAATTGTAAATCTTCGAGAATTGCTTAGAGTAAAAGTAATTAAAATTTTATATTTGCGCGCTAAAGAAGATTTATAAATGGAAATAAACGAAATATTAATTAAGGCAGCTCAATTTTTCCTGAGCTTGTCTATACTTATAGTACTGCATGAGTTTGGGCATTTTATCCCTGCTAAAATTTTTAAAACACGAGTTGAAAAATTTTATTTATTTTTCGATCCTTACTTTTCACTGTTTAAGAAGAAAATAGGCGGAACTGAATACGGAATTGGATGGTTGCCACTGGGCGGATATGTGAAAATTGCGGGAATGATTGATGAATCTATGGATAAAGAACAGATGGACAAAGAGCCTCAACCATGGGAATTCAGATCAAAACCGGCCTGGCAAAGACTGATTATTATGATCGGTGGAGTAGCAGTAAACCTTATTCTTGCAGTTGTCATCTATGCCGGTATGTTATATGCATGGGGAGAACAATATATTCCTACTACTTCGATTAACAACTACGGTGTTGTTGTTGATTCTGTAGGACAGAAATTAGGGCTCCAAACCGGTGATAAGATTTTAAAAGTAGGTGGTCATGAAGTGGAAATATTCAAACAGGTTCCTATCGAAATTATCTTATCCGATAATATAGACGTTGAACGAAACGGAACCCCGTTACACATAACATTTGATCCGAAAGTAAAAGAAACACTGATAAAAAGCTCCGGTTTTATATCCCCCAGAATTCCATATTATGTAGGCGATTTTTCAGATGGATCTGAAGCGAAGAAATCAGGATTAGAAATAGGCGATAAAGTAACAGGCTTCAACAATAAACCTATGACGTATTTCGATGAATTTATCGAAGTAATACCTAAGGCAAAAGGAGACTCTATCACCTTAAATATTTTAAGAGATGAAGTTGCACTAAACGTGAAAGTTTTAGTTTCTGAAGAAGGAAAAATTGGAGTTTATCCGGATGTCGATATGTCTAAATTCTATGACGTTAAAACATTAGAATACGGTCTATTGGAATCGATCCCTCAGGGTGCGGTTAAAGCAACCGACATGTTAGTTAGCTATGTACGTCAATTCAAACTAATTTTAAACCCTGATACAGGTGCTTATAAGTCAGTTGGAGGATTCCTTGCAATCGGAAAACAATTCTCTGCTACATGGGACTGGCAACGTTTTTGGAGCTTCACGGCCTTTTTATCAATTATGCTGGCCTTTCTTAACATACTCCCTATTCCTGCTTTAGATGGAGGACACGTAGTTTTCGTGCTTTGGGAAATGATATCAGGAAAGAAACCTTCGGAAAAAGTTTTAGAGTACGCTCAAATTGCAGGTTTTGTGATTCTTATGAGCTTAGTTATTCTGGCAAATGGAAATGATATTATTAAAACGTTTTTCTAAAAAACATTAGATTAAAATCATAAACAAAGGCTGTCTTAAATGTCGTAATTGCATCATTCGAGTGTTTTTACGATTTTTAGGACAGCCTGTTTTTTTTGTTATCAACGTTTAAATTCTATTCAATAACCTGATAACTCTTCTTTTCTGAATTCATCTTTACCCTTTTAATACTACAACCAATGTTTTTTGTGGTTTGTACTTTGGGGGTTTGTCCATTTCCCACAGCGATTAGCGCATCAAACAAATAATTTTTAGTAATACTTCGATCTTTATTTTCGAACATATCATCTATACTACCTCTATAAACCAGTATTCCATCAGAATTGAATAAAAAAACATGGGGGGTCGTATTTGCATCAAATAAATCAGCCAACTCTGAATCTTTATCTGCCAAATACGGAATCATGGAATATTCATAGCTCTCCATAACCTTTTTCATTTCCGATACAGATTCTGTTGTTTCACGAAATGCTTCGTTCGAATTTATCAACGCCATCCCTATTCCATTATTCTCTGCTAATGTATATATCCCTGAATAACTCTTCTCCCATGCTTTTACAAAAGGACAAGTATTGGAAGTAAATATTACCAATAAACCATTATCAGATTTTATATCCCTCAAACTATAAGTTTTAAAATAAACATCTTTCATTTTAATACTATCGCCCGGAATCGATGCATTAATTTCTATACCATGAGACTGTCCAAAAATCATCATTGGCAATAAAAACAACAAATAAAATATAGTCTTCATAACAAGTTATTAATTTTTAATTATAATCTTCAATATTGTATTTCCCTTCGGCTTTTCTCCTGAAGATAAAAGACTCCTTATTAAGTTCAGGCTTTGCAAAACCAACATCTCTAAATATTTCCCTGCTCATATTCTGCAGATCTTTTTTTGTTTTTGATTCTTTTAATGTAATTGTTGTAATCTCTGATCCTTCACGATAATTCTCAAGCTTTGAATCCCCTTCTTCCAATCGAATTGAAACAATATCACCATCCTTTACTTGTACTGAAATATCCTCATATCCTTCTAAATCAAAAGTTACGTCGGCTTCAATATTTGTAAATTCATATTCAAAATCTAAATAGCCCTTGTGATTATAGAATTCCGACTTTATCTTTCCTCCGAAAATCTTCTCCTCAAAAATTATCTCATCAAATTTATTCGGAATCCGTGGAGCAATTATCAGCTCCTTTGATACTGCATTTGGCCTTACACCAAGAAAATACTGATACCATACTCTTAAATATTCAGCATTAGACCAAGCTTGTAAAAAAGTACCGGTCTTTTCCGCATATCTTTTACCTTCCCTTGGTAATGCATCAAAATTTTCACTAATACTACCAACGGCTCCCGTATGCATCGCCTGATTTTGCATATTTTCCATCAACTGAAATGCAACATCTTTTTGTCCGCATTCAATCATCCTTTGCATCGCTATTCCATTATTCCATACCCAAACAGTACCGTTATGATATGATTCATCGAAAAAATACATGTCATCCCAGTGATGATAAGGATGAAAATAATCATCTTTCTGACTTAATGAAGCAACTCCCCAAGGATATACAAGTTCTTCCCAAATAGTTCTTACAAGCTTCATTTTCTTTTCCACATCAGTCATAAAATCCATTGCAAACAACTGGTTTGGCCTCATTGAAAAATCCTGACTTCCATCTTTCAAAATCCTGTCTGCCATAATATTTTTATCAGAACTAAAATAATCCTTCATAAAATTAGCCTTTAGCTTATCTGCAATATCATTCCAGTTTTTTGCATCTTCATCCTTGTTCATAAACCTTGCAAAATAAGCACCGGCACGAAGTTGTTTATACCACAGGATTTGAATATCATTAGCTCTATTACCCCTGGGCGAAAATGGTTTTCCATCTCTTTTCGCATCCATCCAGGTATCTGCATCCTCATGCGTCAGATAACCATTATCATCCACCCAGTTTTTCAGCGAACCATCAATCGACATAAAGATCTCGGGGTACAACTCTTCTATCAGGTCTGTATCCCCGGTATATTTCACATAATCAAAAATTTGGATTACAAACCTGGGAGTTCCGTCTGTCGTATTGTATATTACATCATCGGGCCTTGCCCTGTTAGGTATCCTTCCGTAATATTTTGACTCCATATCTTTTAACTGATATTTCGCAAAAGACAAAAGTATTTCTTTTGCCAAATCAAACTGCCCGGTAACAAGGTTCGATCCCGGTAAAGAAATAAACATATCCCTGCCCCAATAATCGTTAAACCATGGAAGACCTGCATAAATCCCATGTCCCATCTGTCTTGTTACCAACTGATCCATAGTAAGAGTTACCCAGTTGAATGCTTTATTGAAATCTTTAATATCTGTTTTTAAAGCAACGTTCTCTCCTACTAATTTATTCATTCTATCTGCTCTTTTTCTTAACAACGTTAAATAGTCTTTTTGAAGATCTTTAGATTTCTGAAAAAGTTCTGCTTCGGTATCAGCTAAAAAAATAAAAAAACCTTTTGCAGAAGATGACACTTTATACCTGTGTTCTTCAAGATAAATATCTTCGGGAATAATACTGCTAATACCTACAAACTTTCCTTCATATTCCTCCGGTTCAAAAACTACAACCTTTTGTGTTTCATTGTAATATTTATCTACCAAAATATCTCCCAAAATTGAAATTGCAATATTATCGTCTGTTTTTTTTGTTTCTATCTCTATCACCAAAGCTTCTATATCATCAAACATTGATAAAGTTTCAGTTCCTAACTCATAATTTCTTACAATTTTATTTGGATATACTACTGCCTCATCTCTTATCAGCTCAATATCATTAATATAAAGTTGATAGTCTGTGAAAATATGATGCCTCATCACCGTCCAGCCTTCGAACATACCAACATGTTCCTGTTGAGCTGTACGTCCATACCAATATCCCGATTTTTTATCCGTAAAAGAATACTCTCTGTTCTCTTCAGCAGAAACTTTAATACCTATACTGTCAATGCTGATTTTTTCTTCCAAAGTGATCGTTTGCGGAGAATTTTTTTTCGAATCGCATGCAATCATCAAAAAGGCAATTGCTAAAAATAAAACTGCTATCTTCCTCATCTTCAAGTCTTTTCCTCTACTGCAAATTTAACATTTCTATTTCAATCAATCGAACAGGTAATTAAACTTTCTAATTCAAAAGAAACTTTAACCTAAAAAAGCAAACACAATAGAACTATAAATAATGGCGATGACTAACATACATCAGACAAAGCTATTTATGCTACCTTTGTATCCACAAACAATAAATAAACATTTTGGCAGTGTCTGAAAAAACAGAAAT
>JBDLJM010000129.1 GCA_039714315.1 Bacteroidota bacterium
GAAGTAAAAGCCATTGCAAACATTTGTTCATTAGCTTTTGTGGCTGCAGGGTATCACTTCCACCAGGGGCGTTAAAAACATTCGCAGAAATTTTATCCGTTTAGCAACAAACGATAAATTCAAAAAAAATAAATTTAGAGAGATTGTTTTTAGATATTTTGAAACACTAAAACATAATATTTTCGGTAATATAATCAAGTATTACCTTTTGTGCCCCGGAATTATCTTCAATATATTTGCTCGCAGTTTTTCCGACATTAGAAATTTTGCCATTTTCAAAATCAGTCATAGTTGCAGCAAACTCACTGTAATTATCAATAGTAATCATACCACCAATATTACTTAACTCAACTGCTTCTCTAAACTGATGAAAAATTGGTCCCGTAACTACCGGAACAGAAAAAACCGCAGGCTCAAGTACATTGTGGACTCCTTCTTTTCCAAATCCGCCACCCACATAGGCAATATCTGCATAACTGTAAACCTTTGTCAGTATACCTACCGTATCTAAGATAAATACATCAAAATCTTCAAGGTTATTATCGGACATCTCAGAGTATAAAACGGCTTTCTTAGATATCTTATTCAACAATTTTTCATTGTATGAACCCGAAATATTATGAGGTGCAATTATTACTTTTGTATTACTTTTAGCGGTGTTAATGTACTCCACAAGGATTTTATCATCATCGGGCCAGGTAGAACCCGCCACCAACAAACTATTATCAGCTTTAAATTTTTCTACAAAATCAAGTGAGTTGTCATTTTTAAGTATATCCATTACCCTGTCGAATCTTGTATCCCCCGATTTCTCCACTTTATCAACTCCGATAGAATTTAACAAGCTCAAAGAATTATCATCCTGAACAAAAATTTTAGAAAACTTCAATAATGACTTACGCATCCAGCCTCCATAACTTTTAAAGAATACCTGGTCTTCTCTGAAAATAGCAGAAACCACGATTGTATTTACTCCGGCTGTATTAAGTGCATTTATAATATTTGGCCAAAATTCATACTTAATAAAGATGGCCATCTCAGGATTTACGAGTTCAACAAATTTATCCGAATTGTATTTCGTGTCCAGAGGCAGGTAATAAACCCAATCAACTATTTCGCAATCTTTCCTCACTTCATAACCCGAAGGAGAATAAAATGTTAAAAGAATTTTCTTCCCCGGGAAAGCCCTTCTAAGCTCTTCAATTATTGGTCTCCCCTGCTCAAATTCGCCCAGCGAAGCAGCATGAAACCAAATTGGTTTGTCACCGGGGCTTACTTCTCTGCTAATTTTATCAAACAAGCCTTTACGTCCTTTAATCCATAAATCAGCTTTTTCGTTGAATAAAGAAACAATTCTTATTACAATTCCATATAAACTGATTGCTAAATTATATAAGATATTCATACAGTAATTTGAATTTTCACAAATATACTACTTACTACATATATAGCTACGGCTAATAATTAAAATTCAAAAATTTGTATACATATTTGAGAATATATATACAATACAACAACTCTTTTTACTAACAATTGTGTCTCAGGAAATTAACGCAAAATATAATATTGAATTTCGTTTTTTCAATTGTCAACATCTTAGTACTTTAGTAACCTTTTTAACAATGGACTATTTACTAAAAAATATTAGGTCTTTAATATTTGAGAAATGAAACGAGCATTAGTTAATTACCATCTTAAAAACAACTATAAGTGCGAGTTCCATATCACTATAATATAAAATTTATCAGATATGAATAAAATTCAAATGGTTGACTTAGGAAGTCAATACAAAAAAATACAAGAAGAGATTGATTCTGCAGTACTAAATGTTATACGTTCTACGGCTTATATAAACGGCCCTGAAGTAAAAAAGTTCCAGGAATCTTTACAGGATTATCTTGATGTAAAACACGTTATCCCCTGTGCGAACGGCACAGATGCTCTTCAGGTTTCGCTTATGGCTTTAGAGCTTCAGCCCGGTGACGAAGTGATATCGGTTGATTTTACTTTTGCTGCAACAGTTGAAGTTATTGGATTACTTAAACTTACTCCTGTATTGGTTGATGTTGACGAAAAAACATTCAACATCGATATTGATGCTTTAAAAGCTGCTATTACTCCAAAAACAAAAGCTATTATTCCTGTTCACCTGTTTGGTCAGGTTGCTAATATGGAGGAAGTAATGAAAGTTGCAAAAGAGCACAACCTTGCTGTTGTTGAAGATACTGCTCAGGCAATTGGAGCAGATTACACTTTCGCTGATGGCACAGTAAAAAAGGCAGGAACTATTGGTGATTTGGGAACAACATCATTCTTCCCTTCCAAAAACCTTGGCGGATATGGTGATGGTGGAGCTGTGTTTACAAATAATGACGAACTTGCTCACAAATTACGTGGAATTGTAAATCACGGAATGTACCGCAGATATTATCACGATGAAGTGGGTGTAAACTCAAGACTTGACAGTATTCAGGCTGCCATCTTAAATATTAAATTACCACATTTAGATGCATATAATGCTGCAAGGGCTAAAGCGGCAAACTATTACAGTGAAGCATTTAAAAACTGTGAAAAAATAGAAACTCCATTTATTGCTGACAACAGCACTCATGCTTTTCATCAATACACATTAAAAGTAAAAGGAACAGACAGAAATGCATTACAGGAATTCCTGATGAGTAAGGAGATCCCTGCAATGATATATTACCCGGTACCATTACACGCCCAGGAAGCATATAAGGATGAAAGATATAATGAGGCAGATTTTAAGGTAACTAACCAATTGATCGATCAGGTAATCTCTCTTCCAATGCATACAGAACTGGATGAAGAACAGCTTGAATTTATCACTTCTTCAGTACTTGAGTTTGTAAAACGATAAACTTTACCCGATATGAACATTAGTGTAGTAGGAACCGGATATGTTGGTTTAGTAACAGGAACATGCCTCGCGGAAACAGGAAATGACGTAATTTGTGTTGATATCGACAAGAAAAAGGTCGATATGATGCGAAACGGTGAAGTTCCTATCTATGAACCAGGACTTGAGATGATGTTTGAAAGGAATATAAAAGCCGGAAGGCTACATTTCACAACATCGCTTGATGAAGCCGTAAAACATGCATCTATTATTTTCTTAGCCCTGCCAACACCTCCCGGTGCAGATGGAGCTGCCGATCTGAAGTATATTCTTAAAGTGGCTGATGATATCGGAAAAATTATTGATGAATATAAAGTAATTGTAGACAAAAGCACTGTGCCTGTTGGTACTTCAGATAAAGTTTTTGCACAAATAAAACAACATACGGAGGTCCCTTTTGATGTAGTTTCTAATCCCGAATTTTTGAGAGAAGGATTTGCAGTTGATGATTTTATGAAGCCTGAGCGAATTGTAATCGGTGCCGAGTCGGAAAAAGCTATTGCACTGATGGAAGCCCTGTACAAACCGTATGTAAGGTCAGGAAATCCAATTATTTCGATGGATTTAAAATCAGCCGAACTTACTAAGTATGCAGCAAATTCTTTTCTGGCTACTAAAATCACTTTCATGAACGAAATCGCTAATTTCTGTGAAATTGTAGGAGCTGATGTTGACATGGTCCGTAGAGGAATCGGTTCGGATAGCAGGATTGGAAAACGATTCTTATTCCCCGGTATCGGATACGGAGGATCTTGTTTCCCTAAGGATGTACAGGCACTATACAACTCAGGAAAAGAAATGGGATATCCATTCCAAATTCTTGATTCTGTAATGAAAGTTAACCACAGACAAAAAACTTCAATTGTACCTAAAATTGTCAACCATTTTGGAGGTAATTTAAAAGGTGTGAAGTTGGCTATTTGGGGACTGGCATTCAAACCCGACACTGACGATATCAGAGAAGCTCCGGCACTCTATATAATTGCAGAATTGCTAAAAGCGGGAGCAGAAATTAATGCTTACGATCCGGAAGCAATGGAGAATGTAAAAGCATTGTTAGGCGATAAAGTAAATTTCTTCAATGATTCTTATGAAGCACTTGATGAAGTTGATGCTCTGGTTATTGCAACAGAATGGGCACAGTTTAGAAATCCTAATTTCGAGATAATGTCCGAAAAAATGAAAAATAAAACTATTTTCGATGGTCGTAACTTATACGATCTAAGCGAGATGGAAGAACACGGATATTATTACGAATCTGTGGGACGTAGAATAATAAAATAATAAAGTCTTTAGCTTCCGGCTATTTGCAAGCATTGCAGATAGCTGAGCTAATAGCTAAAGACCAACAGCAAAAAGCAAATATAATGAAGCGAGTATTAATTACCGGAGCAGCCGGATTCTTAGGTTCACATCTTTGTGATAAATTTATAGATGAAGGGTTTCATGTAATTGCTATGGACAATCTCATTACCGGAGATTTAAAAAACATTGAACACCTGTTTCATCTGGAGCAATTTGAGTTCCATTATCACGACGTCACAAAATTTGTTCATGTTTCGGGAGACCTCGACTATATTTTACATTTTGCTTCTCCTGCATCGCCTATAGATTATTTAAAAATCCCTATCCAGACTCTAAAAGTTGGTTCTCTGGGAATCTACCATCTGTTGGGACTTGCGAAGGAAAAAAATGCCCGGCTACTGATAGCTTCTACTTCTGAGGTTTATGGAGATCCGCTCGTACATCCCCAAACTGAAGATTATTTCGGAAATGTAGATCCAATTGGACCACGTGGAGTTTATGATGAAGCTAAAAGGTTTCAGGAAGCTATAACAATGGCATATCATACATATCACGGTTTAGATACCCGAATAGTAAGAATTTTTAACACATACGGACCTCGTATGCGCCTAAACGACGGGAGAGTAATTCCGGCATTTATAGGTCAGGCACTGAGAGGTGAAGATCTTACAGTTTTTGGTGATGGTTCGCAAACAAGATCATTCTGCTATGTTGATGATCAAATTGACGGAATTTATAAACTTTTAATGAGCAACTATACTAAACCTGTCAACATCGGAAATCCTAATGAAATTACCATTAGTGATTTTGCAGAAGAAATAATTAAATTGACAGGAACAGAACAAAAAGTTGTATACAAAGCTCTGCCCGTAAACGATCCGTTACAGAGGCAACCTGATATTACCCGAGCTAAAGAAATTCTTGGATGGGAACCGAAAGTTCAGCGTGAGGAAGGTTTAAAAATTACTTATGAATATTTTAAATCATTACCACGTGAAACTCTTTTCCGCCAGGAACATAATACTTTCGACAAATACATAAAAAAATAATCATGGAGTATAAAAAGAAAATAGTAATAACGGGAGGAGCAGGTTTTATCGGTTCTCACGTTGTTAGGTTATTCGTAAATAAATACCCTGATTATCAGATAATAAATCTGGATGCTCTGACCTATGCAGGCAACCTTGAGAACTTATCTGATGTTGAAAATGCTCCAAATTACAGCTTTGAGAAAATAGATATTGTAGATGCTGAGGCAGTTTTGAAACTTTTTATAAAGTATAATTTTGATTCGGTGATTCACCTGGCTGCCGAGAGTCATGTAGACAGATCTATTGCTGATCCTAATGCCTTCGTTATGACAAATGTGGTTGGTACTGCCAACCTGTTAAATGCAGCGCGTGAAATTTGGAAAGACTCATTTGAGGGAAAAAGATTTTATCATATCTCTACCGATGAAGTTTACGGATCACTAGGGGAAACAGGTTTGTTTTTAGAAACTACAGCTTACGACCCGCAATCGCCCTACTCCGCTTCAAAAGCCAGTTCAGATCATTTGGTAAGATCTTATGGAAACACCTACGATTTTCCTTTTGTATTGACAAACTGTTCAAATAATTATGGACAAAATCAATTTCCGGAAAAGTTGCTTCCGCTAATGATACATAATATTAAAAACTCTAAAGCACTTCCGGTTTATGGCGACGGCAACTATACACGCGATTGGCTATATGTAGTTGATCATGCCCGTGCAATAGATCTGGTTTTCCACGAAGGTAAAAATGCCGAAACCTATAACATAGGTGGTTTTAATGAGTGGAAAAACATTGATATCGTAAATCTGCTATGCGAAATTATGGATCGCAAACTTGGGAATGAAAAAGGAACAGCCGCCAAACTTATTACCTTTGTTAAAGATCGCCCGGGTCACGACAGACGCTATGCTATTGATGCGAACAAAATAAAAAAGGAACTCGGCTGGAAACCATCCGTTAACTTCGAACAGGGTTTAGAAATTACCGTAGACTGGTATCTCAAAAATCAGGAATGGCTAGATCATGTTACTTCAGGCGATTATCAGAAGTATTATGATAAAATGTACTCGGAGAGGTAAGAGAGTTCTACGCTGTCATTAGTCGGAGTGCAACTAATTCTTCGACTCCGCTCAGTAACCGTCGCACTCCAACTATTCATACCTTTCACTGGACTAGCTTTTGGGTGTATCTATAAAAGGTATCGCCTGAAAACTTTTATACTTTATCATATTGAGAGGTAATTTATTCTTATATAACTCATCTCTACTCATGGCAACCTTTTTTTTACCGCCAAGTTTCGCAAAGTTATGCGCTAAGTTTCGCGAAGTATTTTTGCGTTACGTTGCGCATACCTTAGTGTTACGTTGCGGTTATTTTTTTGCCATCAGCTCACTGTGTCTCGGCTCAGCCGATGATTGGAGTTTTTCATCTAAAAACTTAGGCCTCAATATGGCAATAAAATTATCGTTTACACACTACGGATTAGCCTTAAAGTGACTCAAACACAACCTGATCTCTCCATAAGGAACTGTCTCTTCCAGCTTATCAAAAATTGGCTTTAACCTTTGCTCTCTCCCTAATTCTATATAAGCCCTTTTTACACTTTTATATACATCCAGATCCACAAAATCAAAAATATCTATGTCCTCATTGCTTTCAATTCCTTTGGCAATATGCGACATCACTGTAGTTTCCTGAACTTTTCTCTTTTTTGCTATTTCAGGAACAGAAGCTCCGTTTTTGTATAACTCTAATGTTGCTTTATAGGCATTTCCCAGTCCTTTCTTCTTATTGAAATAATTATTTACTACTTCTATAAAATAGGAGGCATACTTTTCCAGTTTATAATCTCCTACTCCCGAAATATTTGCAAATTCATTTTCATTAAGAGGTTTACTGTCTTCGATATCTTTTAAAGTAGCATCACTGAAAATAACGTAAGGCGGAACATTATATCGCGATGCTAGTTCAGTTCTTACTTTCTTCAACTCGTCAAACAAAGAACTTTTCAATGGTTTTTCCTTCCTCACACGTTTTGAAAGTGGTTCAATTTTCTCACGAACTTTTTTCTTAACCTGAACAAGATTTATCTTCTTTCCTTTAAACAGAACTTTGTTCGACAGTTCTGTCAGTTTCAATTTATTATGATCGTCATAGGCAATATCAAAAAGTCCCTGATGTAACATCTGCAAAATATACTGCTGCCAATCCTTAAACGATGTATCCTGCCCCACTCCAAAAGTTTTTAACTCTTTAAAATCAAATGTCTGTTGATTTAATGTTCCCCTAAGGAAAGATATCAGTGCTGTTGTTGATAAATTTTCTTTTGACCGGTATATAGAACTAAGAGCTTTCTGAACATGAACTGTACCATCGAATTGCTTAGGTGGATTTTTACATACATCACAGTTTCCACAATCTTCTTCAAGAGTTTCGTTGAAATAGCTAAGAAGAATTTTACGTCTGCAAACCGGCGATTCGGAATAATCCTGCATGCGTTGCAATTTCTCCAATTGCAATTCTTTCTGCCCGCTGTCTTCAGCAAATTGTTTTAGCTGAATAACATCTCTTAAAGAATAAAAAAGAAGTGTATCACTTGGCAATCCATCACGGCCGGCTCTACCAATCTCCTGATAAAACCCCTCCATATTCTTGGGCATATTATGGTGAATTATCCATCGTACATTCGACTTATCTATTCCCATACCAAATGCAATGGTTGCACAAATTATAGGTGTTTTATCCTTTATAAATCTACTTTGAACTGCTGCCCTTTTATCTGCTTTTAACCCTGCATGATAATATTCCGCGTTGTATCCACTTGCCTGTAGTTTTTGAGCGGTTTGTTCGCATTCTTTCCTGCTCAAACAATAAATTATCCCCGAAGTATCAGGTCTCTTTTCAACAAAATCAAGAATCTTTTTTATCTTATCTGTTCCCTGCTCTACACTCAAGCTAAGATTAGGTCTGTCGAAAGAAGATACATGAACATGTGCATGCTCTATTTTTAACTGTTTTAAAATATCGTTTCTGGTAATTTTATCTGCAGTGGCAGTAAGAGCCATCACCGGGATATTAGGATATTTCTGCTTTAAAAAACCAAGCTGTGTATACTCCGGTCTGAAATCGTGTCCCCATTGCGATATACAGTGAGCTTCATCAATAGCTATTAAATTGATATTGGCACTTTGCAATATCCCCGTAAATTCCGGCGACATCAACTTTTCGGGTGATACATAAAGTAGTTTAGCCTTGTTTGAAAGGACATTATCTACAACCTCTCTCTGTTCCACACTTGTTTGAGTACTATTGAAAAAGAAGGCGTTTATTCCATTCGACCGCAAAGCCATCACCTGATCCTGCATTAGTGATATCAGTGGAGAAATTACAAGGGTAAGTCCGTCACGGGATAAGGCAGGTATTTGATAGCACAATGATTTACCGCCACCGGTTGGCATCAAAACAACAGAATCCTCATTACTCAATGCCTGATTAATAATTTCCTCCTGCATAGGGCGGAAATCATCGAATCCGAATGTGTTTTTAAGTATTTCTTTTGGTAAATGTGTATTGGATTTCATTGCCTCTTCATTTTTCAGGGTGCAAAGGTAGTTTTTTTAGCCGCGAATGCGCGAATTTTTCAACTTGCTAACGCAAGTTAT
>JBDLJM010000130.1 GCA_039714315.1 Bacteroidota bacterium
AAAAAAAAAGAGCATTCACCTGTAATATTTCTGTAATTGATCATACTAACTAAGAAAACAATTTAATCTTAAAACCGATATTATGAAAAGTGAATGGTTAGTAAAATACGAAGATTCCGAAATTAAAATAGTTAATACCTGGTTTCATGGCGAAATGCTATTTGTAAACAACATGCTTCAGGATAAAAGATATGGACTTGCAGGCTCTAACTTGAGTGGGCATATAATAAACAAAGAAGGTAAGCGGGAAAACATCAAAGTTAACCTGGGTGGTTCGTTTAAAATTGACTGCAACGTTTTTATCGACGATAATAAAGTAGAAGTGCAAAAACGGAAGTAATATTTAGATAAACATTATTTTTAAATCTCTTAATTATGAACATAATAAAATATCTTCTTATCGGAATGGCTATTCTTGGTATAATTGCCTCTATTTATATTATGATTGATGAACAATCATTATCGGGAGTGAAAACAATAGTTATTGGAGTTATTACCATCGCAGCGGCATTAAATATTGAGAAAATTTTAGCTTACTCGAAAACTAAAAAATAGAGTTAAATTGATATTAATATTACGAAAAATCAAATATTATGAAATCCCCATGAACGCCGGGTGTACAACAAGCGTGATGAATATAAATGGGGATACCATAGCTGTCACGCTCTAGAGTGATGACCAAAACATAAGATTAGATGTATATGAAAAAACAAAATTTTAATAAACTTAACACTGATACACTAAAACAATAGGGTCAAATATTAAAAGCTGTTTTAGTTATTTTTATTGTTGTCTTAGCGATGCTGATAGGCCTGTTGATTTTTAATATTTATAAAGGTGAAATTAATACGTTGATTGCTGTACCAATTGCATTATTCCCTATTTTGCATCTTGGTTCTAAACAACTCAAAGACATAAATACTGAAATTCAATTAAGGCAATAAAAAACTATACATCCTTCATTAAACTATAAGCATAAACATAATATGGCTTTATATTTATTTCAACTCATAAAAATCAATAAAATTTGAGTCACGATTTTTACAAAACATATATAGACCCTTACTCGCCAATAATTGTAAAGATATGCAGGACATATACTAATAGTCAGGAAGATTTCGAAGACTATTATCAGGAAGTATGTTTACAAATATGGCGTAGCAAAGACAATTTTCAACAAAAGTCAAAACTGTCAACATGGATATACAGACTATCGCTAAACGTATGCCTGTCACTGCATAGTAAGGAAAAGAATTTTACAAAAAAGCACTCAGAGTATAAACCCATTAATATCAGTTCTGATAACGGCGCTTTTAAGAATGAAAGCTTAAACTTATTATATAGAGCAATAAAAAAGCTGAGCGAGGTTGACAGAGCAATTATAGTACTCTATCTGGAAGAAAAATCGAATATTGAAATAGCAGAGATAACAGGTACTAACGCGAATAATATAGGTGTTAGAATAAGCAGGATTAAAGACAAATTAAAAAAAATGCTGGATGGACAAATCAATTGAGGAAATATGGAAAAACTGTCATACTGGCGAAGATTTAATTGCTCCCAAGTACGACAAACATTACGCTAAAAAGTCGAAACTTATAACTGAAAAAATTCGTAAAATTCAGAATATAGATAACAATTCGGCTATTGTTTTTGCAATTATATCTCTTATCGGATTTGGGTTTACCAAATGGCTGTATCTAGGCATATACTTATTTGTGTTTTTCATGGCTCTATACATTTATAATTCTATTAAGCTGAAAGAACTATATACTATTGATGCTAATCTGTCAACACGTAATTTTATTGTTGAATACAAAAAAAGGATAGATAAGCTAATCGATATTTATTTACGAATAATCACCTTTATTCTTCCTATTGTATTAATTTCTGTTTTTTGGCTGTTTCTGAAAGAGTTTGAGGAGTTTAACACAATTATTGAAGATTTAGGATATGCCAAAACATCTATATTTTTAATAATTATAACCCTTGTAACAGCTGTTTTAGGGCACTATGTCTACAAGTACTTTGTACGGTTATTTTACAATAGTTTACTTATTAAACTCGATAATGTACTATATGATATTGACCAGGCAGATGTTCCTCGAATAATTCCAAAAGGAACAACTACCGGGAAAATAATATTCATAATAATTGTTTCACTAGTAGTATTATTTATTATTGGTTATTTAAGTGGCTATATGATAGCATCTGTTTTATAAATAAAATAACTGTGCAGATTTATGTCTCCACAGTTATTTTATCTTCAATTATTATCTTTTTCTAAAATTGCATTAATTGCCATTCTAAGCTCGCCCCAATCATACTTATTATCTAATTTTTCTCTCAGCTCACCAAGACTTAATTCCTTGTGTCTGTGCGATTTCACAGCCGATATTATTTCCTTGCTCTTTTCTTCGCCAATAACGTCTGCAATATCAATTAAATCTTCCTTAACACATTTCGATAAGTGCGATTCAATTGTTCCTGGCGCAAACTCGCGTTTCTTTGCAATTTCGTCTATACTTAAGCCTTGTTTAAAAAATGCTAGACTTTGCAAGTGGGTAGGTACTTTTTTTAATACTTCCTTCTTTTTATCTTCTTCCTCTTCCAAAGCTGTATTTTCATCGACTTCAATATCCTCTTTATTGCAATACGCCTTTATAATATCAATTATATCATCGCCATATTTCTGTACGCGAATTTTCCCCATTCCTTTTACTTTTTTCAATTGTACAGCAGTTATAGGAAGGTCGTTGCACATATTGTACAGTGTGTCTTGAGTGAAAATTTGAAATGGAGGGATGTCTTCATCCTCCGATTTTTGATATCTATAAGAGCGTAATTGTGCGAATAACTTTGGGTTTACATTAGCTATGGCCTCTTTTTTTACAGCTTTTGGCTCTTTAATCTTCGCAAATACCGAATCGTTTCGAAGGTTCATGTATTTAGTTGAATCGAATTTGCCATTCAGTCCCATGAAACAAAATTCCTTAAGCTTCACTAATGTATTAAATTTCTTAATCTGCTCTGTCAAATCCTTTTTTACAGCTTTATTATCAGTCGAAAACGTGAAATCTTCAAGTGGTTTTTCTATAAACTCTTCTATTTGTTTAGTGAAGTATTCCATTCCTTTCGATACCCTTTCCTGAATAGCAACATCAGTTTGTGGATCTTCGGTGTCGATACTTAACTGCTGTAGTTGTTTTTGAAAAGTAATACCGACTTTAATTAGATTATCTACACCCTGTTCTTTTATAATTTTAATAGAGTCCCAAAAGTTGCCTTTTAATGTATTCTGGTTTTGAGAGCAAATGTTTTGAGCTCTGTTAATCGGATAAGATAATTGCCTGAAATCGAATAATTCTGAGATCAGGTTTAACTGGTATTGTTTTTCCGATTCGTATAAATCGTTAGTTCCCGGAGGATTATCTTCTATGTTTTTTGTAAAAGACGTAACCGTGTTATCGTGAATAATACTTTGTTGTTTTAACGGTTTGCGCAAAACCATTCCTTCCATAGTTTTACAGCGACTAAGAGCTACATAAGTCTGTCCGTGAGTAAACGACAACTGTACATCTATAACCGCTTTTTCGAAAGTAAGCCCTTGACTTTTATGAATAGTTATAGCCCATGCAAGTTTTAGAGGTATCTGAGTGAAGGAACCTTTTACGTTCTCGCTTATCTCATTGGTTTCTTTGTCTATTGTGTAAGAAATATTTTCCCAAATTTCGGGTGTTGTTTCTATATCTTCAGAATCTCCGATACATCTGACAATTACTTTTTCACTTTCCAATCTAACAATCTTCCCTATCTTTCCGTTGTAATACCGCTTTTCGGGATTGCTGTCATTTTTCACAAACATAACCTGAGCACCTTCTTTGAGTTCAAGTTTTTCATGTGTGGGGTAATTATGTTCCGAAAAGTCACCATCTATTTCTGCACGAAAATATTTCGATTTCTCTTTAATCTTATTCAGCTTCTGAATATTTATTTCGTCTGCCTGATTATTGTGAGTTGTAAGTGTTATATAGCCTTCTTTATCATCAGGTGTAAAATCAGGAATATGTCTTTTATTTAATTCATCTATTGATTCTTGAGAAATATTATTATTTCTGATTTCGTTAAGAATATCGATAAATTTTTGATTCTGCTGACGATAGATATGTTTCAATTCTATGCTTATAGCATTACTTTCCTGAAACGCTTTGCTGCTGAAAAAATATGCTGTTTCGTAATAAGGTCTTAATAAATTCCATTCCTGATCTTTAATTACCGGAGCTAATTGCTGCAAATCGCCAATCATCAACACCTGCACTCCTC
Organism: Bacteroidota bacterium; assembly: GCA_039714315.1. NCBI lineage: Bacteria > Pseudomonadati > Bacteroidota > Bacteroidota bacterium. The sequence goes on from JBDLJM010000130.1 coordinate 4,324, forward strand.
CAAAAACTCTGGTTTTGTCTTTGTATTTCCGCAATACCTGATCAATACCATCAAGCAAATCTGCTCTAACCATACTTATCTCATCGATAATAAGTAAATCCAAAGAGCGTATTATATCTATTTTCTTTTTGTTGAATTTTTTCTTAGCCGGAATATTCCCCGACGAACTTTGAGCTTCCGGTGGTAAAATAGGTCCAAAGGCCATCTGAAAGAATGAGTGAATGGTAGTTCCTTTTGCATTTATTGCTGCAACACCCGTTGGAGCAACTACTATATGTCGCTTTAGAGTTGATTTTCTAATTTCATGTAGGAAGGTTGTTTTCCCTGTACCTGCTTTACCGGTAAGGAAGATGTTTCGATCGGTTCTGTTTATGAAATCCCGGGTAAGATCAAGCTCTTTGTTTGCAGTTTTATTGTTTTGCATGCTAAAATTGGATATTATGGTAATACAATATTGCAATTTATGAATTTGTGCTCATATATTTAATGAAATTGGCTTCTATGATATCTGATAATTGTTTATTCGGTATTAGTTTACTGGTGGACAAATTAAATGCCTGATCTATTTTTTATAAAAAAATACTGATTCTTCTGTAACAAAAAGCAAAGCATTTACGTATAACATTGGTAGCCTGTAATTAAATACAGGCATTGAACTGTAGATTAAGGGGTTAGATTATTTCTGATCTTAAATTTAAAAAGTAGATATGAGACAGCTGAAAATCACGAAACAGGTTACCAACAGGGAAACCGCGTCATTAGACAAGTACCTTCAAGAAATCGGTAAAGTAGACTTAATTACTGCTGAGGATGAGGTGGAGTTGGCGCAGAAAATCCGGGCTGGTGACCAAAGAGCATTAGAAAAATTAACTAAGGCCAACCTTAGGTTTGTGGTTTCGGTAGCTAAACAGTATCAAAATCAAGGGTTAACACTTCCTGATTTAATAAACGAAGGTAACCTTGGTTTAATTAAAGCGGCTCAGAGATTTGATGAAACACGTGGATTTAAATTCATTTCTTATGCTGTTTGGTGGATCCGTCAATCTATTCTTCAGGCTTTGGCTGAGCAATCTCGTATTGTTCGTCTTCCTTTGAATAAGATCGGATCTATAAATAAGATTAATAAAATGTTCGCCTCTTTGGAGCAGGAACATGAAAGGGCACCATCGGCAGAGGAAATTGCATCTAACCTTGAAATGAGTGAGGATGATGTTAAGGAGTCGATGAAGAATTCAGGTCGTCATGTATCGATGGATGCGCCATTAGTTGAAGGAGAAGATTCAAATCTTTATGATGTAATTCGTTCAGGAGAATCACCAATTCCCGATAGAGATTTATTGACAGATTCGTTGAGAACCGAGATAGAGAGAGCTTTGGCTACTCTAACTCCCCGTGAAGCAGATGTTGTAAGACTGTACTTCGGACTTGGAGATGCTCATCCTATGACACTGGAAGAGATTGGAGAAACCTTCGATTTAACACGTGAGCGTGTACGTCAGATTAAAGAAAAAGCAATTCGTCGTCTGAAACACACATCACGTAGTAAAATATTGAAAACATATTTAGGATAAGTGTAAGAGGGCAAAAGCCCTCTTTTTTTATACAACATAATAACTATAACTAACAATGAGTAAGCGAATTATATCACCTTCACTTCTTGCTGCTGATTTTACAAATTTGCAAAGCGAAATAGAGATGTTAAATGAAAGTGAGGCTGAGTGGCTTCACCTCGACATAATGGATGGAGTTTTTGTTCCGAATATAACTTTTGGAATGCCTGTTATCAAGCAAATGAGAAAACACAGTAAAAAGGTTTTTGATGTGCACTTAATGATAATTGATCCTGTAAGATATGTGGAAGAATTCGCAGAAGCAGGAGCAGATATTTTAGTAGTACATTATGAAGCATGTACTCATCTACACCGCACAATCCAGCTTATTAAAGCGAATGGAATGAAAGCCGGAGTTTCATTAAATCCTCATACACCGGTTTCTGTTTTGAATGAGATAATAGCCGATTTGGATCTTGTTCTGATAATGTCAGTTAATCCGGGGTTTGGAGGACAAAAATTTGTTGAAAATACCTGCTCTAAAATCAGAGATCTTGTTGAATTGAAAAAGCTTAAAGGATCTGACGCTATTATAGAAGTTGACGGTGGTGTAAATACTGATATTCTTCCAAAGCTGGAAGAAGCCGGAGCCGAAGCTTTCGTAGCAGGAAGCTTTGTTTTTAATTCTGATAATCCGAAGCAGACAATCAGCGATTTGTTGAGTTGTTAATTTGAGAATATAAATAACACAAAAAATATATTAAAATGAAAATAGCGATTGGTTCTGATCACGCAGGAGTTGAGTACAAGAAAGAAATTGTAAAACATCTTGAGGCAAAGGGATTCGAAGTAAAAGACTTTGGACCTTATACTGAAGACAGTGTTGATTATCCTGATTATATTCACCCTGTAGCAAGTGGTGTTGAAAATAAAGAGTTTGATTTTGGAGTGATAATGTGTGGTAGCGGGAATGGTGCCGGAATTACAGCAAACAAACACCAGGGTATTAGAGCTTCACTATGTTGGAATGTAGAATTGGCAGAACTTGCACGTTTGCATAACGATGCTAATATACTTGATATGCCGGCTCGTTTTGTGTCGTTGGAACTTGCCCTGCAAATGGTAGATGCTTTCTTTAGTACTGATTTCGAAGGTGGACGTCACCAAACAAGAGTTGACAAGATTCCTGTATAATAAAATGCTATGATTCATCCGATGACTACGAGTCATCGGATGAATATATTTTATTCTGAAACCTGAGTTCTCTGGCTCGCTAATACAGAAATACTGTCGAGTTTTTCTAATCCTCGTAGCAGGTCTTTTTCCATGTTTTCATCCATGGCGGCAGCCATCCATCTCATATAAAAAGGCATTTCGCCCTTCATCCCCCAGGTAACTTTAGTGCCTTTCTCAGTCTCTTCGAATTGCCAGTAAATATCAGAGCTTGATTCAAATGGTTTTAAGAAATTGATTACCTGATCAATAGAACTATATGGAGATGATCCTATAGTCTCCATGTTTCCTTCTCCTGATTCTTCGCCTTTCCAGGTGTATTTTGCACCAACGCCATTTTTGTTTCCGGAATAGCTAACCTCCATATTATCTCCAAAAGCTTCGGTCCAGGGATCCCATTTTGGCCATTCTTTATAGTCGTCTACAAAGCCAAAAATAATTTCTGCGGGAGCATTAATAGTTCTTGATCTAAAAGTGTCGTATTTGCCATCCAGAGTTGATAGCCATACTATGATGAGTACTATTAATAGCCCGGCAAGAATTCCGAGGTACTTTAAGAATCTTACCATTTCTGTTATTATTTTAAATTGCAGTATAAAGTTAAGAAAATAAAATTTGAGGCTGAAATTACGATTCTATCTCCTCCATGTCTTTCATTTGTGTAACACCACCGGAAACGATGTATTTCATTATGCCTGTAGCATTGACATTGATAGTTTTTAGATTTTTCTTGTCTACAATAAAAAGCTGACCGGATATAGCGTATGAGTGTGGGACATATACCGAAACCATATTATCTCCAAGATCGAACTTTTGCATATTGTCATCTGTTAAAAAGCCTAACCTGTAAATATCCGATTCAGGGTAGAGCCTCACTAAAACGGGCTTGCTAAAACTCTTTTTTTGACCTACAAATGAGGAAACTAAGTCCTTAACGGAAGTATAAATAATCCTTACGAGCGGAGCCTTAATAAATATGTTTTCAAAGTATGAAACGAATGGCAGAGCCACCAGTATGTTGCCTATAAACCCGATTACTGTGATTAGTAATATCACTATAATAATACCCAGGCCCCAGGTTTTGAATGGTAGCCAGGGCTGTACCTGTGTGTCGATTGAGATGATAATTTCGTATATAACATAAAGAGTTACACTGATGGGAATTGTATAAAGGAGTCCCTGAAAAAAGTATTTTACAAACCTGTTCATTTAGATTGATTTTAGTTCTTCTTTTAATTTTTTTGTTAGGCTGGAGACTACTAATTCATATGAATGATCTATAAGTTCAGTTAAAAGTTTTCGAGGGAAATTATCGGAATAATTAATTGTATTCCAATGCTTTTTACTCATGTGGTAACCTGGTGTGATACTGTCATATTTTTCCCTTAATTCTATCGATCTGTCGGGGTCACATTTCAAATTAATGGTGCTGTTCTTTTCCAGAGGCATTAGAGCAAACATTTTTCCCATAACTTTAAAAACTAAAGTCTCCTCATCAAAAGGGAATGTTTCTTCGCATCCTTTTTTAGATGTACAGTATTCTCTGACTTCTTCGATGTTCATTTAATTAAGTTTTGTATAAAGATACTAATGATAATTTATTATTTAAGTTTTCTCTTTTATGGAGAGTGTTTTTTACGAGTCAGGTTTCGCTTTACTTTATGCTTTCGCCCTTTCAGGGCTTTGGTGGGGTGTGTTTTTTATAAGTCAGGCTTCTCTTTCTGATTACGCTCTCTCAGGGCTTTTGTTTGGGGATTTAAG
>JBDLJM010000131.1 GCA_039714315.1 Bacteroidota bacterium
TTAGAAGCTCCCCGAAGCATTTTAGCTGAACATAATTTACGGCAAAAAACTACAACGGACAGCGCGTTAAGCCGGCCACAAAAAAAATCACCACAATCAAATAAATGACTGTGGTGATTTGTATTTGTTATCGTCATTCTGATCAACAGATTTAGCTACGCTGAACTTACGTTTCTCCACTTCGCTTCACTGCGTTGCGCTTCGGTCGGAATGACGTTATTTTAACATAAATTACTTCTTCTTACCTCCTTTTTTGTCTTTTTTAGGGGCTGCTTTTGGAGTTTTTGCGATAATCAACATTTCCTCGTATTTCTTAACTGCGGCAAACTTAGCTGCAGCAATTGTTTCGCGGTTTGCTTTCTCTGTTATCTTACCTCTTGTAAGATCTTCGATAGCTATAAATCCGTTTAACAATAACAACTGAAGTACCATGTTATTAATAACTGTTTCCTTGTGATATCCTTTTGCGATATAAACCTGATCGCACTGCTGATACAACTCTTCTGCAAAGTCGCGGTTGTTTGGCAACCACATCAACTGCTCGTATGTTTCAGAGAAACCGTTAAGTTCGATGTTGATAGCCGGAGTTAACAACAACGGACTAAACACGTGATTCTTTGGAAGTGGTTCGAATCCTTTTAGCATATCGAACTTCACATCCTGAGTTAAATCGTCGAGTCGCACGAATTCAGCCTTACGCATTTGCTCTAACTGGAACAGGTAGAAATTGTAACGCCAAACTTCAAGGCTGTGCTTGTGATGCTTGAACAACTCTCCGTATTTTTCGATAATCTCTTTCTTAACCCACTCTTTGTTTTGGTTAATTTCGGGACTTGCAATACGAACTTCTCTCAATAATTCTTTTACATCCTTAGCGGCTTTCTGTGGTCCTGTAATCTCCTTACCCGACTTTCCTATCTCAGTAGAAAGTATTCCACACTGGATGTTTTTACCCTTAAGGCTTCCATCATTTCCACCTTTCATAATATGAACAAGCTGCTTGCGCTGTTCCATCTGACCATCTTCGTTGATGAATGGGTTACCTGCAGGTGTACTTGCCAAAGCATTGAATATTCCGTTGAAGAATGCACGATCGAGCAATTGAGTATGAGTTGTTGCTTCTTCGCCTTCTGCAACATTTATTTCTGTTGCATTTAAACGGAAACGGTTCTTAATTACATCGAAACGAACCTCATCGACCTTGAATTCTTTACTTCCGTGTTTAAACTCACGGTCAGAGAATATTGTATTAACTACCTCTTCCACATCTATTCTGTCAATCATCTTGTAAGTAGAAGCAAGGTAGAATTTCTTCTCTGCCTTAATCTCTTCCCAGTCAAGTATCTGATCGAGGTAATTTCCGTGTTCAGCCAATATGTTAACCAATACTTTATCGGCCGAATAACGGGCAAGAGTACGGGCAAAGTTAGGGTTGTCGCCCGAAGTTGCCTTCTCTTTACGTTCACCATGCGAATCGCGGTACATCAGGAAGTTCTCAGGGTTTGCATAACGCTTAATACCTGCTTCTTCTTTTGCGAAGTTACTTGCAGTAAGCATTACATCGATCTTCATAGGCATACTCAAATCGCAGAACCCTGTAATTGTAGCACGCGAGTTAAGATCTTCAACGTTACTTTCGGCAGCACTTTCGAATAATGTACGATATGCGTAGATGTAAGCCGGATCGAAATCTGTTACACGGGCAAAATCACCAACCTCAGTACCAATACCGTAAAGGTTTCCTTCTTTATCGGGGAATATGTGGAACATATCGCCTGCAATAAGTTTTATTGAACGAATTCCCGGCAGATCTTCTTTCAACCACTTCAACTGCATTGCAGCAAGCATCTCTGATTTTCCAACTCCCGAATCTCCGGCAATTTTAATAGTAAACACTGTTCCGTCTTCTTCCTCTACTGCAAAAAGAGAACCGTGAACAGGGTATCCACCCATTTCTTTCACTTTCTCATTAAGCATTGTTAAACGGGGCTTTTTGATATTCCCGAAGTAATCTCCTTTTAAGTGAAGAGGAGTTACTACAGTTTTTATGTTTCCTTTTGGTCCTTTAAGATCGAAATATCCAACATGAGGATAAGAAATAACCTTTTCGGGAGCACCGGCAAACAAGATAATATCCGGAACAAAGTTCTTAGCTTCTTTTAGCGAAATAGTGTCAGTTCCCATCAAACGAAGGTTGTCTGCCAAATATTTCATGTATGATTTTTGAAGAACGTAAAGTTCTTTTACCAGTCCATTTTGAACAATTTTACAACGGTAATCATCGTCGTCCATGTTATCAACAAACTTAGCCATACGATCGTTGAAGAATTCTGACGATGGAAGAGTAGACAGGTTTTTAACAAACTCTACATCGTTTTGTTTTTCTCCGTCTTTTATAATAACAGGCTCTTCAACTCTGTCGACTTTAAAGAATGGGAATTCACGTTTTTTGGCATCAGTATTTGAACGTGTAATAATCTGAACATCTTTCTCGGCAGCAATAACACCTGTACGGGTCATTACTTTGTTAATCCAGTTTAAAGCACCTCCGTTGTGAGTTTCCAAAGACTTGTTTTCCATTTCGTAGTCTTTGAAAATTGTAATACCGTGCTGAACCATCTCGTTTTTATTCGAGTTCTGAGCTACAAACTCAGCGGCCAACAACTTAATCATATAGTGATTGTAACGGTTGTAATACGATGTTCCAAACGATTTATTCAACATTCCGTTTAAGAACAATACCATTTTACGACCGGCTACTTCTACATCGTCGTTAACTACTTTCTCTAACGCTCTTCGGTCTAAAATAGAAACAATCTTATCAAGTTCTGCTTTGTAAAGAGTATTGGCTATACTTTCAGAAATCATTTTAACTTCCAGATCTTCCAATGCCTCCAGTTGCTTGTTGAAATGCGCTGCAGAATCGCTAAGCAGAGCTGAGAATTCCTCACCTCTTGTTATCAGATAATATCTGAATAACTGCTCGGTTTTGTCTTCAGTTCCAAAAATATACTCGTCAATAACATCAAACTGCTGAGTAAGGTTCTTGTTTCCGAATGTACTCCACAAATCGTCGTTATTATCGCGCAATTCTCCTTTAAGCTCTTTTACCCTGTCTTCAAGTCTGAGATCGGCAAATTGCTTACCTGTAATAAACTCCTGCTTTTCGGCAGCTTTATAGAACAGCTCTTTTAACACAGGCTCTTTTGCTTCCTGATCGAATGGCAGGTTGAAGTGCAATAGTAATTCTCTGAAGAATTTACGAAGTACAATATTGTAACCTTCCAAACGTGCAAAATCGCCGTTTATATCTTTTTCGTTAGCCTCAAGAGTAAGGAATTTGAATTTAGCATCAGAGAACAAAATCTTCTCTAATTCTAAAAGAATCTCACTCATTATCAACATCTCATCCGGATCGTCGAGGATGTACGGATTTGGCTGGAAGTTAACTTTTGAGTCAATATATTTCAACAATGTTGGCTTACCGTAGCGCGCTATTACCAGGTTGATATCCATCTTGCGCAACGCAGGGATATTTTTGTAGAACTGTGGCAATAAGTTTTCGTAAAGCTTAGTAAATGCTTTAGAGTTTAAGAACTCAGGTAATGTTGTGTACTCCCCGATTGTTTCGTAGAATTCCAACATAGCATTTTTACTGCCGCCAATAGAGTTGATCGTTAAGCCACTCTTACGGGGCGTTGCAGCGTATAACGATTTAATATCAGAAATACGTAAGCTAACATTTGTCTTTTTATCGATAGCTTTTATCAAATCGAAATCAGCTATTACACCATCAAGGAAATCTTCTTCTTTTCCTGCAAAAATATCGTTAAGAATATCAACTGCTTCCTTATCCCTGTTTTCCGGTGTTTTACGTTTTGCATAGTATACTTCCCAATATTTAAGGAATATATCAAGTCCGTTTTCAAATTCTTTGGCAAAAGCTTTATAGCTTCCGGGAGTACCCTCAAGGTAGTCGCCAAGCGACCAACGTACAAATCCTGTTTGATAAGGAATTACAGCAATTCCTCTTTCTTTAGCCAAACGCATTGAGAACAATTCAAGTTCCTGATACGAGAAGAAATCTTTTAATACTAAATTGAATAAGTAAGATCCGTCAGAATCGAGTATAGAAACATAATCGGCTCCTCTTTTCTCCAATACCTTTTCGGCAACTTCCTTAGCGAGTTTCAAACGCTTAAGCGACTCGTTACGGAATGCTTTATTGATACGGAAATTATTCAATCCTTTTACAAGGTTCTTAGAGAAATAACTGAAGAAAGCTTCTCCCTTATATTTGAAATCATCAGGCAATTCCAATACATCAAGCTTGTCGAGCGAAAGTAATTCTTCTAACAGGAATATATGTAATGGCGATCCTTCGAACATCGAAGTACGGGCAACCTTTGATGGATTTTCTTTATAGTTGGCACAATTTGCATTTTCGGCAAAAATGTACTTTTCTATCTGAGTTTTAATTTTTGTTCTCGACGCATCTTTTGGAAGACTTTCTTCCAACTGATCTTTAATCTTTTTGGCACGCTGTGCAACCTCAAGTACATTGTTCAGTAAGTACAACGAATTTGAATTACCTTTTTCGGGAGCAAACTGCTTTGTTGCGTAATCAGTTACCGCTATACAGGCAGGCGATGCAATTAACGAACCTAATCTGTCTCCTGTAGCTCCTAAGTTTTTAGTAGTTGAAATAGAAGACACCATCGAAATTTTAGAATAAGTTCCGATGTTGTTCATTATATAACGTGAAATTGTACGCCATTTTGGTTCGTCCTCATCCTCAATTTTTACAGCATCGTTGTATGCCTCATCAAGGAATAAAGTAATCTTTGAGTTGTTTAAGAATTTTAGGAACTTAATTAAACTCTCGTTATTGAAATCTGTTAAACCTGTCGGATTACTTGGATCGTTTATAACCAAAGTAGAATTCTCACAGAATCTGTCCCAAAGACGTCCGCTTTCGTCGAACAACTGGAAAGTAACTTTGATAGTTTCAAGCTTCTTCTGTAAACGCTCGTAATCAACACGACCATCAGGCTTCAACTCAATCTCTATATCAAATGGATTGATGTCGAAATGCTCATAAGAGAATAAATCTCTATACTCCCACGAAGCTTCGCTGTTGATGAAGATAAACGGATTTGGCTTAACCGGGTTAAACAACAAATCGCGAATAATCATCTGAACATCATCACCAACCGATGTGTGGTCAAGATTCCCTAAACCTGCAATAAACTCTTTAATTATTGTTTGTTGCTTAGCTCCTAATGCCTCATATTTTTCGAAAATTCCAAGGTCGATAAGGAAGTTGTGGAAACGTCCTTTATTATCTGCTTCATTTTCGATCTTAGTTAAATACTGCTTGTATTTTTCTAAGAATAAGTTAACACCAAAGTTTTTGTGGAAATGATTTTGAAGTGTACGCTCGTAGTTAGTTGGAATAACATCCAGAATAACTTCACAACGCTCTGCCAAATCAGCATCTACCGGTGCAAGTTTTCGGTCCAGCAAATACTCACCGTAAGTTTTTATCTGGCTACGTCCGCCACCTTCAACAACTGTTGCAATTTGAACACTGTCGTTATTTCCGTAGAAATATTTTACAGAGCGATTTTCGAACTCACTTATAAGCTCTTTGTTAACTTTTGCGTGTTGCTTATTATCTTTTACTCTTTGAACAAATTCGATGTATGATCCAAGTTTGCTGAGAGTGTATTTATCTTTTATTATCTGACGGGCAAAACTGTCGAACTTAAACATCGATAACTCCTGTTTTTTATCAGCAGGATCGGCATTTTGATCTTCTTTAAGTTTTAACAGTTCCTCTTCGTAATCCGAAATTTTCAATTCGATTCTCTCTGCGAAATGAGACAATGAATCTGAATTAACTTTATCTAAAATTAAGCGCAGGTTTGCCTGAGAATTTGCCAGAGCACCTAATTTTTTATTGTGAGCTTTATTTAGTGTAGCTACAATATCGTTGTGAAGAGCCCAAACCAAAGTTGTGTTTGTACTTTGCGATTCTATAGAGTCATCGATAAACACCATACGCGACAATAACGGGAACCAACGAAACTTATTAAAGTAGTTAGTACGCATGTGTTTTACTTTAACAGCAAACACCGAAGTACTGTCTTCGTTTATCTGATCGTAAACTCTTTGTTCGTCATCCCACTCAATTACCTTAACAGCATTTTTAGAGAAAACCTCTCCTGCTATAAGTTTTATTGCAGTATCAGAAGGACCTGAAACAACTGTGCGGATAAATCCGTTCAATCCTTTAAAGTTTATTGACGATTCGCTGCGGTTAAGGAAGTTGTCTTTTTCTGCCTTTGTTGTATAGTGAGTACTTTGATTTACCATTTGGTCAAGTACATCAAGGAAATAATTCCACTGTGCCTCTTCAATATCTCCTTTTACACCAATAACATCGCGAAACTTGCGAATATCACTTACCTTATCTCCTAAGAAAACATCATAAAGAAAATCGAGAGTATGCTCAGTTACAGGCGGTGTACCTATCGAAAAGTTCGGAGCACCTACAATACGCTTAACTTCTGTTTTTGTCTTTTTGTCAACAAGCTCCTGATCTATCATCTCGTTTAGACGACCCTGGAACTTACCGCGTTGAGCATTATAGATAAACGCTTTCGAATCCTCGGTAGGATAAATCATCAACTGAACATCGATGTATCCCGGGATTGCTTCTTTTAATTCAAGTACGTATTTGTTTATTTCCAACTGCTGACGGGCAGGATCAATTGGCTCTTCGTAACAAAGACGAACAAAACTTTTAAGGCTTTCAAAAATCCTGTTAGGTAAAAAACTTTCAGCTCTTTCACCCAATGCAGCATACAAATTAACGAAGCCTATTGCCTCGTCGTTTAACTGTACCTTTGGTTTTCCTTCTAATAACATAACTATATATCTTTCAAAAATGATATTCAATCTTTCTTAATATCCCGATTCATGAATTTTTATTCTGAATCTGAACATTACAAAGATATTTTAAATCATATTTTTACTTCTTCAAAAAAATACCGGATTATCAGATTTTAACGCCCAAACACTTATACTTTTTCACTTTTAAAGCTGTATAAGATTTAAAAGTGAAACTACCACCGCAAGCATACATCTGAATGACCTAATTTCACAAGCCTTTCGCGAAATCACACCTCATTGACACATCCTTAAATCTTTATCATTTTTAAGTATTTGTGTAACTTATTTTTCACAAAACCATCGAATATCTGCTATATATCCATCATAAAGCCGCAAAACAGAGCTCTTATTTTAAATTACTTTCAAAATGAAATCTAAAAAAAACTTTGATTTTGGAATATTTCGACAAAAAATCAAAAAAAGGTGTGTTATTTTAAGAAACTACGTTTTTAACATATAGTTCTTTGCTCTTTTCAAGGATAAATAGTACAGTACATACTCCCTTGCAAAAACGAATAGCATCGATTACATCATATAAATTCCAGAGCATTGAGTACTACTACCCAAACTACGGTAAATATTCCCGCCAGCCCTATCGAAAGAGCACTCATAGCTCCTTCCAGTTTCCCGTACTCCATTGCTTTTGCAGTTCCAATGGCGTGAGCAGCAGTTCCAAGAGCAACACCTCTGGCAATTGGGTGGCTAATTCGGAAAAGTTTATATATAAAAGGAATTATTAGAATACTGAAGATTCCGGTTATACTTATAGACAATATTACTATCGAATTGCTGGCTCCCAACATATCAGATATGGCAATACCTATAGGAGTAGTAACAGATCTTCCCAAAATTGACCTCATAATATATTCATCCAGACCGAAAATTTTCGAAAACACAATAACAGATACCAAAGCCGAAATTGAACCAACAACAATACCGCTCATAATAGCTTTCGAATACTTCTTCAAATACCTCCTGTTTTGATATAAGGGAACTGCCAGCAATACTGTTATCGGACCTAAGAACATATGGATTAAATCACCTCCTGCTTTATAACTCTCATATGGAATATCAGTCATTTTCAGAAAGACAACTACTATAACTACCGATATCAGCATAGGATTTAACCAAAGCTTCCCCGCTTTGTCGCGTATTTTTACACCAAGCCATCCGGCCAAAAGCGTAAGTAGTAATCCAAATACGGGATTTAAAGTTATTTCGTTCATATCTTCTGATACATTAGTTTTTTGAATGCTAAGCTGAGATGCAGGAAATTCCCGGCAGGCATTTATTTCCTGTCTACTCTTCCATCCTTCCTTTTTGCCATAAACTGTACGATCAATGCAGTAGGTATTATAGTTAACAAAGTTGACAGAATTATCAATAAAGTTATTTCTCCAAACATTCCGTCCAGAGCGTGGTAACTAACCATAATACTAACAGTAGCAGGAATAAAGAAGAACATCATATTATTCAGAAAAAAAGCTGATACCTCTTTTATATGCTCAACCTTTAGTATACGCAGATATAGCAATAACAACATTATTAACATCCCGATTATACTTCCGGGAACAGTTAAAGAAAAAAAACTCTCTAATGCTACCCCCAGCATGTAAACAGCTAAGATTATTGCTAATTGTCCTATAATTTTCATATGTATATATTTATTAAATAGTATAGTTGGCGCTATTTCCGTCTCTCCGCTATAGCTTTGTCCGGCATAGCAGTTCGAAAATAACATTTCGGGGTCTTCGCTATGGCTCAGCCGCCAAAATATATTTCTCACAAGCTATCCCAAACAAAGGCTGCCGCTGCCATCCGGGCGAACTATATTTCGATGCTCTGCACCTATAATTAACAGATACCACTACACTAAGCTCCAT
>JBDLJM010000132.1 GCA_039714315.1 Bacteroidota bacterium
ATTAAGCTACCGCCTCAATTACCTGGCAATCATGAACACAAACAAAAAATTAGTATTTGTAAATAATACTTAATGCAGAAAACCCTGCAAAATTAATGTGCTTCCAGCCAATTCTCACCAATTCCCATATCAACTGTTAAAGGAACATCGGTTTTAACAGCATTTTCCATTTCCTCTTTTATTATCGGCTTAATAATTTCGAGTTCACTTTTAAGGGCATCAAAAACCAATTCATCATGTACCTGAAGTAACATTTTCGACTTTATTCCTTCTTTATCAAACCTCTTCTTTATATTGATCATTGCAATCTTTACAATATCTGCCGCACTACCCTGGATCGGAGCGTTCACTGCATTTCGTTCAGCAGCCGAACGAACCATGGCATTACGCGAATTTATATCCTGTAAATATCTTCTTCTTCCTAAAATGGTTTCCACGTAACCATACTCTCTGGCAAAGTTTATCTTCTCATCCATAAAAGCCTTAAGATGAGTGTATGTATTGTAATAAGATTCAATCAGAGCAGCCGATTCTTTACGGCTAAGGCTCGTTTGCTCACTCAACCCAAATGCCGAAACTCCGTAAATAATTCCGAAATTAACTGTTTTGGCATGGCTTCGCTGTTCTCTTGTCACTTCTTCTAACGGAACATTAAAAACTTTCGCAGCCGTGGCAGCGTGAATATCCTCATTATTTTTAAACGATTTCACCATTTCAGGGTCTTTACTCAACTCTGCTATTAAGCGTAATTCTATCTGCGAATAATCCGCCGCTAACAAAACATGATTATCATCCCTTGCAATAAATGCTTTCCTGATAAGTTTCCCTTTCTCGGTTCTGATAGGAATATTCTGCAAATTGGGATTAGTAGAACTCAAACGCCCTGTAGCAGCAGTTGCCTGACTGTATGATGTATGAACTCTGCCGGTAGTTTTTTGTACTTCTTTTGGCAGAGCATCAACGTAAGTTGATTTTAGTTTTACCAGAGAACGATACTCCAGAATATCACGCACAATCTCGTGCTTAGGAGCCAATTTCGACAAAATTGATTCAGAGGTTTGGAATTGACCTGTTTTAGTTTTCTTTGGTTTCTCTACAAGTTGTAGTTTACCAAAAAGCACATCTCCAATTTGCTTTGGCGAACTCAAATTAAATTCCTCGCCTGCTTCGGCATAAACCTTATCTGTAATTTTACTAATATCAGCTTCCAATTCTACCGACATACCGGCAAGAGAATCCTCATCAATTTTTATCCCCTCGATTTCCATCGATGAAAGCACTTCAACCAATGGAATTTCAATATCTCTGAATAAATCCGTAGTTCCCGCTTCTTCTAATTTTTTCTCAAATAGTTCTTTTAACTGAAAAGTAATATCAGCATCTTCAACTGCATATTCAGTCTGATCCTGCAAAGGAACAGTTCGCATTGAAAGCTGATTTTTTCCCTTCTTACCTATCAGCTTTTCAATTGGAACAGGAGAGTAATTCAAGTATGTTTCGGCCAAAACGTCCATACCGTGTCGCATATCAGGATTAATCAGATAGTGCGCTATCATAGTATCGAAAAATGGCCCTTTTACTTTTATATTGTGATTTTTATTTGCTAAAACCTTAAGGTCATATTTCAAATTTTGAGCAATCTTTTCAATTTCTTCACTGTAGAAAAAAGGCTTAAACTCTTCCAGAATTTCAGCTGCTTCACCCTCAGGAATACTCAAATAATAACCTTTGTGTTTCTCCCACGAAAATGCTATTCCAACAAGTTCGGCTTCAAAAGTATTTAAAGAAGTTGTTTCTGTATCGAAACAAACCGATTTTTGCTTTAAAAGTTTGTCCAGAAGCATTTTTCTGGTTGCAGTAGTATCGACCAACTGATAAAAATGATCTACATTCTCAATCGTATTAAATCCTGTAGTATTCGTTGTTTCCGTATCTGCAACAGCAAATAAATCGCCCTGAACTCCTCCTGCTGAAGGAGTGATTACTTTCCGAACACTAACATCAGGTTCATCCTGCCTTACCTCAGAAATTGAAGCTCCATACATGCTCTGTACAGTATTCATCAGTCTGCGAAATTCCAGATCTTTAAACAACTCAGTCAGCTCTTCAATATTAGCTTTTTCGATAAGCACATCAGACTCTACAAAATCAATAGGAACTTCGGTTTCAATTGTAACCAGTTTCTTCGAAAGAAAACCTAATTCTTTATTAGCCTCAACTTTCTCCTTCATCTTGCCTTTTAGTTCATTGCTATGTTCAAAAAGACCTTCCATTGAACCGTAGGCTTTGATAAACTTCTTGGCTGTTTTGTCTCCGACTCCGGGAAGTCCGGGAATATTATCCGAAGCATCTCCCATCATCCCCAGATAATCAATTACCTGATCTACTCTCTCTATTTCAAACTTTTCAAGTACCTCGGGAATACCGAGAATCTCTACTCCGTTACCCATACGTGAAGGTTTGTACATGAAAATATTTTCTGAAACCAGTTGGGCGTAATCCTTATCGGGAGTCATCATATAAACTTTATAACCTTCCTTCTCTGCTTTCTTTGCCAAAGTCCCGATTACATCATCAGCCTCGTAACCATCAACAAATAACTGTGGGATCTTAAATCCCTCAAGAATTTTATGGATATACGGAATTGCCACCTGAATTCCTTCTGGCATAGCATCGCGATGCGCCTTGTATTCTTTGTATTCAATATGACGGAAAGTGGGTTTTGAAGTATCAAAAACTACAGCAATGTGCGAGGGCTTTTCTTTTCTTAAGACTTCTATCAAAGTATTTGTGAATCCAAGTATTGCAGATGTATCAAGCCCTTTAGAATTAATTCTTGGATTTTTTGCAAAAGCAAAATATCCGCGGTATATCAATGCAAAAGCATCCAGTAAAAATAGTCTGTTATTATTATCCGTCATGTTTCTCTAATTTGTTGAAAGCGTAAAAATAGCTTTTATTTTTCTCAGCCGGAAATTTGTTTTGGGTTGAGGTCAAATATAATGGATAGATTGTTTAAAGTGTAAAGAGGTAAATAATATCCCCCTATACCTATGACCATTTTATTTTTTTCGTCACCTTGAGCGGAGTGAAACGTAGTCGAAAGGTCTCAATCTCTATATTATAGATTCTTCGACTCCACTGCGTTTAGCTACGCTGAATATAAAGATTTCGCTCAGGATGACGCCTCGTACTTGTCATCCATGCACATGCCAGTCCGGTCAGGCGGATTGGAGTTTTTGAGAAAAAAACAGACCTCTGACCTAAAAACACCATCATTTGGAATGTTTATTACAGTTTTTAACATGTTGACGACCTAATTTTACAAATGACAAACAAACAATCCTTCAATAAGATCCCTATCAAACTAAAAAACAACATGTCATGAAAAATTTAGTTAAGGATATAAATCCGTCAATAATCGAAGAATTTACATCAACAATCAGAGGAGAAGTAACGCTTCCGGAAGATTCAAACTACGATGATGCAAGAAAACTGTTCAACGGAATGATAAATAAGCATCCGGGAGTAATTGTAAAATGTGTTGATGTAGCCGATGTTATCAGCTCGGTGAACTTTGGCCGTGAAAACAACTTATTGGTTGCCGTAAGGGGAGGAGGTCATAACGGCGGGGGATTAGGGTCGTGCGATGACGGTCTGGTAATTGATTTATCCGGCATAAAATTTATCCGAGTAGATACTTCAACAAAAACAGTTAGAGTTGGTGGAGGAAATGTTTGGGGGGAAGTAGATCATGCAACTCACCCGTTTGGTCTGGCAGTTCCTGCCGGTATAGTTTCCACAACCGGTGTTGGAGGATTGACCCTTGGTGGTGGCGTTGGTCACCTGTCGAGAAAATATGGTCTGACAATTGACAATTTACTGGAAGCCGATATGGTTCTGGCCGACGGAACTTTTGTAACTGTAAATGAGGACCAAAACACAGACTTATACTGGGCTATCAGAGGTGGTGGTAGCAATTTCGGGATCGTAACCTCATTTAAATTTCAGGCACACGATGTAAAATATGTTTTTGGAGGTCCTACCCTGTGGCCTATCGAAAAAACAGAGGAAATTATGGAATGGTACGACGGTTTTATTCACAATGCAACAGAAGACCTGAATGGTTTCATTGCAACACTAATAATACCGGGGCCACCTTTTCCGGAACACCTTCACAATAAACAGTTCTGTGGAATAATATGGAATTATGTTGGAGATCCGGAAAAAGCCGAAGAGGTTTTCAAACCAATAATGGATATGAACCCTCTGTTTGAACACGTAGGCGAAATGCCTTACCCTGCGATACAATCTTTATTCGATGCCTTACTGCCTCCGGGAATGCAATGGTACTGGAGAGCCGACTTTTTTAACGATTTAGGACCTGAAGTAAGAGCCAATCATCTGAAATTCGGATCTAAAATACCAACTCCTCTTTCTCAAATGCACTTATACCCGATTAGCGGTGCAGCTGCCAGACCATCCAGAGACGATACTCCGTGGGCATACAGAGATGCTAATTACGCAGGAGTTATTGTAGGGGTCGACCCAAGTCCTGAAAATGCAGATAAAATTACTAACTGGTGTAAAGATTACTGGAATGCACTACACCCTTATTCATCGGGAGGAGCATATTTAAACTTTATAATGGATGAAGGCCAGGAACGCGTTCAGGCAAGTTATAAAGACAATTACAACAGGTTGGCTGACATAAAGGCTAAATACGACTCTGGTAATTTCTTTAGTGTAAATCAGAATATAAAACCTGCTAAATAAGATGAATGAAGGCATAAAAGTAGCCGCAGCGCAACTCTCTCCTGTTTTCCTTAATAAAGAAAAAACGGTTGATAAAGCATGCGATGCTATTTCAGAAGCCGGAGCAAAAGGTGCTAAATTAATTGTTTTTCCCGAAGCATTTATTTCGGGCTATCCTGACTGGATATGGCTTATTCCGAACGGCAAAAGAACATTACTGAATGATCTTTATGTAAAACTTGTTGAAAATGCCATTTCTATTCAGGATAAAAGCATCGATAAACTTTGTAAGGCAGCAAAAAGTGCTAAAATAAACATTGTAATTGGTATGCATGAACGCAACTCTGAAACCAGTAATGCAAGCCTTTACAATAGTTTATTATTTATAAATGAAGATGGCAGTATATTAGGTAAGCACCGAAAACTTATCCCAACCGGTGGTGAACGACTCATATGGGCACAGGGCGATGGAAGCTCTTTAGGGGCTTATGATACATCAATAGGAAAGATTGCCGGATTAATTTGCTGGGAAAATTTTATGCCATTGGCCCGGAATGCAATTTATGAATCCGGAACTCAAATATTAGCTTCTCCAACCTGGGACAAAAGCGAGAACTGGCTTCAGTCTGTGCAACATATTGCAAGAGAGGGAGGTCTGTTTTTGATAAGTTGCTGTATGACCTTACAAATGAGTGATATTCCGGATGAGTATGAATTCAAAAAACTATATTCAAAAGAGAAGAAATGGATAAGTATTGGCAATAGCTGTATAATTGATCCGAACGGTAACTTTATGGCCGGTCCGATGGAGGCAAAAGAAGGTATTTTATATGCCGACATTGATCTTCAGGAAATAATTGCTGCCAAGCGAATGTTTGATGTAGCCGGACACTACTCAAGACCGGATATTTTTGAGTTTAATGTTATACCAAATACATTTTAATATAGGTCTGTAATTATAAAAGCAAATAACTCTGTTTTTTTGTAAAGACATACGATACATCGAAAATTACGCATGAACATTTATCACCTCTAAAAATTTTAACAGAGGTTAAAACATGAATAAAATAAACGTCAATTGGATAAGTGGAGACCCATATGATTATTTTATGGGAAGATGGAGTTCGTTAATCGCTCCCAAATTTATTAAGTGGCTTAATATGCCTCCCCATATTAGCTGGCTTGATGTTGGCTGTGGAACCGGAGCTCTGAGCGAAGCTATTGCCCAACATGGCGAACCTCAAAATATATCATGCATTGATACATCGGAAGAGTTTATAAAAATGGCAAAAAAAAGACTTTCAGGAAATGGAGAATTTGTAGTAGCAAACGTATCAGATATACCATTTAAAGACAATAGTTTCAACATAGTTGCATCTGGTCTGTCGCTAAATTTCTTCCCAAACATAGAAAATGTCTTATCTGAAATGAAACGGGTTACAAAACCGGATGGGACTATCGCCGCTTATGTTTGGGATTACGCCGACAGGATGGACTTCTTAAGATATTTTTGGGATTCAGCTTATCAGGTCGATTCAAAATCACGCAAACTTGACGAAGGAATTCGTTTTCCTATATGTAATTCTGGTGGATTAATAAATTTATTTCAGAAAGCAGGATTAATTAATATCGAATCCTCTGCTTTAGACATTTATACTGTTTTCAAAAATTTTGAAGACTATTGGAAACCGTTCCTGGGAGGTCAGGGACCGGCACCGGGATATATAAATTCTTTAGACGATGAATCAAAGGAAAAGTTAAAAAACAATATACATGAAAGATTGCCCACTGAACCGGATGGCTCAATAAAACTATTGGCAAGAGCCATAACAATTAAAGGACTGTACAGGTAAAAAATATAGAAAATAAGTTCTATTGCTTTAATTTTAGAACAGAAGTTGCCTCCCGGGCCGGAAGCGATCCATAGAGCCCATAGAGGCAACTTCACTATTGTTAAACAACTTTATTACAGGTAATTAAAAAATAATCATTATATTTACTCAGTCTAATTAAGTTTAACGAGTTCGGAGTATATCAAACCAAATTCGCGGAACGCATAAAAATTACAATCATGCCAATATACATGGATCGCCACGATGTATCGGAAACTGTAACTGCTGAGATTGTAGCAGGATTACACCAGGAGGATTTAAAAATAGAACACAAATTTGGATGCAGAGGGTTAACATATTGGTTCGACGATAAAAGAAAAACAGCATTTTGTTTGATCGAAGCCAAGGACAAACAAAACATTATAGACATGCATAACCATGCTCATGGCGAAGTTCCACACAGAATAATTGAAGTAGATGGCAGTATAGTTGAATCTTTTCTCGGTAGAATAGAAGATCCTGAAAAAGCACAAAACACCAATCTGAATATAATAAACGACCCTGCATTCCGGACTATCATGATCGTTAAACTACATCAGGAAACATTAAATCCAACAGACTCGGCAGACATATACACAATCTTCAACAAGCAGATAAAAAACATTAAGGATTTACTCCTTCAATCCGGAGGAAATATTGTAAAACATGAAGATGGATTCTTTTTAATTTCATATAAATCTGTTTCGGATGCTGTAAGCTATGCGTTAAAAATACAGACAGAATTTAATAAATCAACTGCTCCGGATAAATATACAACACTGAAAATAGGTTTAAATGCCGGAGTTCCGGTTACCAATAAGAATTCAATCTTCGAAGACACCATCAAACTTGCCGAAAGCTTATGCGAAACCAACGGCCGCGAAATTGTAATGACTTCGGAAGTAAGAGACCTGTATATAAGCGAAAAAATGAACACACCGATTGATAACAGACTAATCAACGTACTTACTAAGAATGATGAAAAGTTCGTAAGTAAAATCATGGGCTTTGTAGAAGAAAAATGGCGCGACACAAACCTTAAAGTAGATGACTTCAGTTCGGGATTAGGACAGAGCAAGTCGCAACTTTACCGAAACATGATGTCGGTATTTGGCAAATCTCCAAATTCATTCTTAAAAAACTTCCGACTTAATCAGGCGAAAAAATTACTGAGTAAACAAAGAGGTAATATATCCGAAATAGCTTTCGAAACAGGATTTAGCAGTCCGTCGTACTTTTCGAAATGCTTTCTGAAAAAATACGGCATCATACCATCTGACTTTCTGGTTTCCAGAACAGTAGCTCAATGATATAATGGGTTAATGGGTTAATTAGGTCACTCAATCTTTCCGTCACTGCATCACTGAACCAAAATTACAAGTCTTTGAACTATTTGTTACTGAGCAATTAACATCCTAAAAGTAACTTTGAATCAACAAAAAAGCATTAAGAATGTTTAATTGTTCATTTTAATAAATAATCAAAATTTGAAGTTATGAAGAAGTTATTCTCAATTGTATTATTCTTATCAATAATGGTAAGTGCCTGCGCCCAAAAGCCGAGCAAAGATGAAGGACCAAGTTTATTTGACCGCTTAGGAGGTACAGAAGGTATCTCTATGATAATAGATGATATGGTGGATATCCACATGAAGAATCCTGCAATAAATGCCCGTTTTCTTCCGGATAAAGGAACTGAAAAATTAGAAGTAACAAAACAACACGTCAAAGATTTTTTAAGTGCCGGAAGTGGAGGACCTGCAGAATATAAAGGAAGAGATTTGGTCACTGCTCATAAAGGGATGAATATACAACCGGAAGAATTTGTTCATGCTACAGACGATTTAATGATAGCTTTGGATAAAAACAACATTGATGAAGCCACAAAAAAAGATGTTCTGTTTATTCTCTGGGGGCTTAAAAGTTCGGTTATCGGTAAATAAACTATCCCTGAATAAATACATATACAATATAGTAAGTACACTCATGTTTTATATAGTTTATATGTTAAGACCGAAGAACACTTTATATTCTTCGGTCTTAAGTCTCTTTTATCTTTCCTCTTTCCTGCCTGACTGAGTCACGAAGGCAGGCATCTTTCATCTTTTGTCTTTCATCTTTTGTCTTTTATCTTTTATCTTTAGCTCGCTGGCACTC
>JBDLJM010000133.1 GCA_039714315.1 Bacteroidota bacterium
GTTTCATTTTCCTGGTTCTTTAAGGCTTCCAGAAGTCGTTGCATGTCTTCCTTTGAAATTTGCCCTTTTACCTGCTGTTGCTCCTGATTTTTACCCTGGTCTTTTTTGTTTTCCTGATCCTGTTTGTCTTTATCTCCCTGATCTTTCTGCTCCTGATCTTTCTGCTCGTCTTCTTTACTTTTATCTTCTTCTCCTTTGTCTTTATCCTGATCTCCTTCCTCGTCGTCTTGTTTATTCTGCTCGTCTTTACTTTTATCTTTGTCCTTTTCTCCTTTATCTTTATCCTGATCTCCTCCCTCGTCGTCCTGTTTATTCTGTTCGTCCTTACTTTTATCTTTATTCTTTTCTCCTTTATCTTTATCCTGATCTCCTCCCTTGTCGTCCTGTTTATTCTGCTCGTCCTTACTTTTATCTTTATTCTTTTCTCTTTTATCTTTATCCTGATCCTTATTTTGGTCTTGCTGTTGCTGTTGCTGGTCTTTCAACATTTTCTGGGCCAGAGCAAGGTTGTATCTGGTTTCCTGATCGGAGGGGTTGTTTCTTAAAGCATTCTTATATGATTCAATCGCTTCCTGAAGTTTTTTACTTTTCATTAAAGCATTTCCTTTATTGTGGTAAGCCTTTGCTTTAGTGATTTTATTCTTTGCCGATTTTGCAACAAGGTCGTATTCGGCAATAGCTTCATCCTGTCTGTCCTGTTGGTAAATGGAATTTCCAAGGTTATAATGCCCTGTAACAGAATTTTGATTTTCGCTTATTGCCTTTCTATAATCTATTTCCGATTCCGAAAAATCCTTCTTCTCGTATTTATCATTACCATTTCGAAGATGTTCTCGCTCCTGAGCATTCACCGAAATTGCGAATAATGATAGTATAGATATGTATATTATTTTTTTCATTTTCTTATAGTAATACCGTGATACAGTTATACGGTTGACTGCCTCTCAGCATCACCGTTTCACTGTATTACAATTTCTCATCAAATAAGTCCAGTTTATTCAACCATTTTGTTTTTCTTTCCAGAAAGAATACATCCAGAACTAAAAACAAAATTGCCAGTCCTAAAAACCATTGGAACTGATCTTCATAATCCGAAAACACTTTTGTTTCGAATTCTTTTTTATCTATACCTGACAGAATCTTCGTGAACTCCGATACTATCTGTCTGGTATCCTGACTGTCCATATATTTTCCTCCGCTAACTTGTGCAACTTCCATTAACACACGTTTATCAAGTTTAGTAACTACAACATTCCCTTTTCTGTCTTTCTTATAACCTGTAACCTGTCCACGGGTTTTTATGGGAATCGGACCACCCGATTCTGTTCCTACTCCGATGCTGTAAATCTTTATTCCCTTTCCTTTTGCAGCTTGTGCTGCTGCTAATGCATCTGCTTCGTGATCTTCGCCATCGGAAATAATCACTAATATCCTATTTTTTTGATCCTCATCATCGAAATACTGATTAGTCATTTCAATTGCCGAAGCTATTGCTGTACCCTGCGATGGGATCATGTCTGTGTCGGCATTCTGAAGCATCATCTTTGCTGCCGCATAATCGGTTGTAATAGGAAGTAGGGGATATGATTTTCCGGCATATGCTATAATTCCGATCCTGTCGCCTCCAAGTTTGTCGATAACCTTAGAAATTATCTGGCGTGATTTCAACAATCTGTTTGGTGCTATATCTTCGGCCAGCATACTTTTTGATACATCCAAAGCAAAAACAATATCTACTCCCTGACGTTTTATCGTTTTTAATTTTGATCCTACTTTAGGATTAACTAAAGCAATTATCATCATAAGAAAAGCCATTGAAAGCATAACCATCTTCAAATATTGCTTAAATGAAGACCGGTTAGGTGCCAGTTTATTAAGTAATTCTTCAGAGGCAAATTCCTTTTGTTTCTTCTTTTTCCAATATCTTATAATCATGAAAGTCACAATCAGAATGATTATGATAATCATATAGTTAAAATATGTTTTATCTTCTAATTCGTACATCTTTTATCTTTTATCCCTTCGACTCATTTCGGCTGCGCTCAATGACCACCGCTCAGGGCATCGCTTTTATCTTTCCTGCCTGACTGAGTCACGCAGGCAGGTGTCTTTGATCTTTACCTTACAAGAAGTTTCTAAATACAGTATTTCGCAATAACAGTTCAATAAATAATAATAGTCCGGCAAGCAAAACCCATGGTCTAAACTCTTCGTTATAATTGTAAAATCTCAGTTCCTGTACTTCGGATTTCTGCATTTGATCAATATCTGAGTAAATCTCCTTAAGTTTTGTATTACTGGTTGCTCTAAAATATTTACCATCAGTTTTTTCTGCAATTTGTTTTAGCAGGTCCTCATCTATTTCTACCGGCAAATTTCTGTATACAAGCTTATGCCTGTGGTCATAGCCAATAGGAGTAGGGGCCATTCCTTTTGTGCCTATTCCTATTGTATATACTTTAATGTTATTTTCTGCCGCAAGTTCTGAAGCTGTAATAGGATCAATCATTCCGGCGTTATTTACTCCGTCGGTCAACAATATTATCACCTTACTTTTTGCTTTGCTGTCTTTTAATCTGTTTACTGCGGTTCCCAAACCCATACCTATTGCGGTTCCATCCTCCAACAAGCCGTATTTCATATCCCTTATTGAGTTTATCACTACTTTATGGTCGGATGTAATAGGGCACATTGTAAAACTTTCGCCTGAATAAGCTACGATTGCAAACCTGTCGTTTGGACGTGCTTCTACAAATTGTGTAGCAACTTTTTTAAGAGCTTCTATTCTTGACGGTTTTAAATCTTTCGACAGCATTGATCCGGAAATATCAATAGCCATTGTAATATCAATCCCTTCCTGCTTTTTTGTTTTAGACGAAACATCAACAGTACGAGGACGGGCAAGGGCAATGATTAATGCCGCGATACCTGCAATTCGCAGCAGGTAAAGTATAGGTCTTAGTTTTGGCAGTATTGATCTGTTATTTTGCAAAAAATCGGACACTCCGGGCATACTAAGAGCGGGAGTATCTTTTTTTCTTTTCAGGAAGAACCATACAGCCAGAAACGGAAGTATCAGCAAAAGGTATAAATATTCCGGATTTACAAATTCAAAATTATTCATCATTTGCTTTTTTTATATCAACATTTGATTTCGACTGTGAAGCTATTATTATCTCTTCTGTAGTCTTTCTATAGTGTACGTGTTTACCTGATTCGGGTTGATATTTTGCAAACTTCACAAAATCCGATTCTTTAAGAAGTTCCCTGATTTTATCCCTAGTTTCAGAATTTAGGTCAATCTGGTAAATAGAGCTCATAATCTCGTCGGTAGTAGACTCCAAAGCAGGGATATGATGTTCATCTTCTATATAGCGTCTTAAAATATCAGTTAGTCTCACATAGTATTCTTTTACATTTCCCTCTTTTAGCAATTGAGTTTTATCAAGCTTTTTCAGGTTTTGCATTGCCATATCGAAAGGGGGGATAGATGGAATAAATACCTTCTTTTTCCTTGGTTTCTGTTTTTTCCAAAAATAATATCCCATATAAATGATTGCTGCAATAATTAGAAGCATCAGAATATATGGAAGTATTTCCCGGAAATTATAACCAACATGTATATTGCCCTTAATCTCATACATTTTTTGCTTGGTGGTATCTACTGCAACTGTAGTAACATCAATCATTTTAGGCTTTGTATATAAAATCTTTTCACCGATCTTAAATCTTACAGGATTAATTACGTATGACCCCGAATCGAACTGAGTAAGTTTATAATTTTGGGAAATTATTTGAAAATCTTTCTTAATTAAAGTATCAATCTTACTTCTGGAAACTACTTCAAGTTTACCAATTGTGTCGCTTAACACCGGCCATTCTATCAAAGAATCTTTAGGAGCCTTAGCCTGCAAAAGAACATTGATCTGGTCGCCTATCAAAAACTTTGTAGTGTCGGGTGTAAACTCAACTTCAGCTTCCTGGGCCTGTAGATTCATTGACCAGATTAGAACAGTTAATATGTATATTGTTTTATGAAATTGCATCATTATTTCAATTTCTTAATATTTTTATTTTCAATCATTATTTTCATCTGGGAAATAGCAACTTTATTTAGCTTTTCTAGTCTATCTTCAGGTTCTTCTCCTTCTTTTATCAACTCCGAATTAAAACTTTCGATATTTGCCAAAACGACTAACTGTTCCATCGTTGCAAAATCTCTGATATTACCTTTTTCAAAAGAATTTTCTTCTCTCCACTGTTTTGCAGTTTTTCCGAAAAGTGCAAGATTTAACAAGTCCGCTTCATCGGCATAAATAAAGCGTTGTTTCAATTTTGATAATTCAACAGGGATTAGATGCTCTTTAATTGCATCGGTATGAACCCGGTAATTTAGTTTAGCAATAGTTCGTGAGACATTCCATTCTAACTTGTTTTTATCGCTTTCTTCTGTTTTTAATCTTTGAAACTCCTTAAGGAGGTAAAATTTAAATTCAACAGAAACCCAAGAAGCAAACTCCAAAGCAATATCAATATGAGCAAAAGTTCCACCATAACGTCCTGATTTTGACTGCAGCCCGATTGCATTAGTGCTTTCTGTCCATTTTTTTGGAGATAATACGAAATGGTTATATCCTGCTTCTGTTTTAAACTGGTCGAATTCGACCAGTTTAAAATTTTCATTATTCAGTTGTTCCCATAAGCCGAGTAGTTCAATTGTATTTTTGTTTCGCAACCAGTTTTTAATAACATCGGCAGGTGCTTCCGGATTCTTATATCTAGCAATATCAGTAATAGAAATATAGTCGTTATCTTTTTTACTGATAACCGACACTTCTGTTCCTTTTATTTCTACTTTTTTGCTTTTCATGTTAAATTGTTATTCTCCACAACTTTGTCTGTGTAATTTAAGCCGGGAACAAATAAATATTTTGTTATCTCTGTTTAAAATACCCCAACAACTGTTTCACATACGACTGGTCCACTCTGTTTTCAATAACTCCCGAACCGCTTCGTGAGAATGAATTTTTGAAATAGTTAACTCTCTTTTTATAATAAATTGCGAAATTTTTCCTTACTGATTTTGAAGAGGTATTTACATGAAAAGACTCTCCGCTTTCGGGGTCTTTTACCCTAATCATACCCAGATTTGGAATTTCCTCCTCGGCTTTATCGTATACTCTTATTCCTGTGAAATCATGTTTTTTACCTGCAATTTTCAATGTTTGCTGGTAATCATCGTCCATAAAATCGGAAAGCATAAAAACAATGGCTTTCTTTTTCTGAATATTTGCCAGATACTTTAGAGCTCCGGCAATATCTGTTTTCAGACTCTTTGGTTTAAATTCTATTAATTCTCTGATAATCCTCAATACATGGGTACGTCCTTTTCCGGGAGGGATAAAAAGCTCAATTTCATCAGAAAATAGTATCAACCCGATTTTATCATTATTTTGAGTGGCTGAAAAAGCTAAAGTTGCTGAAATTTCTGTGATTGTATCTTTTTTAAATTGAGAAACAGTACCGAACAGTTCCGAACCACTCACGTCGACCATCAACATCATTGTCAGCTCCCTTTCCTCTTCAAAAATCTTTACATGTGGTTCATTGAGTTTAGCCGTAACATTCCAGTCGATATTTCTTACATCATCACCAAACTGGTATTTTCGCACTTCCGAAAAAGTCATACCACGGCCTTTAAAGGAAGAATGATATTCTCCCGAAAATATATGGTCGGATAAGCGCCGAGTTTTTATCTCGATTTTTCTAACTTTCTTTAATAAGTCTCTAGTTTCCAAATAAAACAACTATTGAATTAAACTAATGCAATATTTTTTCTTTGCGGTTTAGCGTGAAACTCAAAATAATTTACGGCACCTCAACCGCATTAAGTATCTTATTCACCAGGTCTTCAGAAGTGATGTTTTCAGCTTCAGCTTCATAAGTAATCCCAATTCTGTGACGCAGTACATCCATAGCTACGGCTCTAACATCTTCGGGGATAACATATCCTCTTCGACGAATGAAAGCGTAAACCTTGGCTGCAGTTGCCAGATTTATACTGGCCCGGGGAGAAGCTCCGAATGTTATTAAAGGTTTTAGTTCAGCAAGTCTGTAATCTTCAGGATATCTTGTTGCAAAAACTATATCGAGGATATATTTTTCGATTTTTTCATCCATGTAAACTTCCTCTACAGTCTTTCTGGCTTTAATAATTTCATCTATCGATACAACTGCTTTAATCTCCTGATTATTACCCATCATATTCTGACGCATAATCAAACGTTCATCTTCAAGTTTGGGATAGTCGATAACAGTTTTTAACATAAATCTGTCAACCTGAGCTTCCGGCAAAGGATAAGTTCCTTCCTGTTCTACCGGGTTTTGTGTTGCCAATACAAGGAAAGGTTCCTTTAGAGTGTAAGTTTCATCACCAATAGTTACCTGTCTTTCCTGCATAGCCTCTAATAGAGCAGACTGCACTTTTGCAGGAGCACGGTTTATTTCATCCGCCAACACAAAGTTTGCAAATATCGGGCCTTTCTTTATAGAGAAATCATTTTCCTTCATGTTGTAGATCAATGTACCAACAACATCCGATGGAAGTAAATCAGGCGTGAATTGAATCCTGCTGAAACTACCGTCGATAGCCTTTGAAAGGGTATTGATAGCAAGAGTCTTTGCCAATCCGGGAACACCTTCCAACAATACATGCCCTGACCCCAAAAGACCGATTAACAGGCGTTCAACCATATATTTTTGCCCAACAATAACCTTATTAATTTCCATTGTTAGTAAATCGACAAAAGCACTTTCTTTTTCAATTTTCTCGTTCAATGCTTTAATATCGACTGATGAATTTGATAATTCCATAATTGGTTATATATAATTTGTACGTTTTTTGATTTTTATCATCGTTGGTGATAAAACTATTTTTCTTTAATTTTATTGCGAAGGCGCAATATAGCTATATCATAAATTATTATCAATAGCATTAAGGAAGATTAACAAAAGGAAATATTATTTCCAAAAATAAAAAAGTGTTAATATCCCAATGTCGGGTTACTAACACTTTTAAACTAGAGTTTAGGTGAATTTACTACTTACCAACTCACACCAACACCTATTGAAAGCATGGCATTTGGAGCACCTTCATCTCCAAAGAAATCTCGTTCGAATGCTTCATCAATCTCAAGTATTTTGGCAATTCCAAACTGATAGTGCAAACCTAAGTCGTTTTTCTTATTCCATACCCAACGCCCGCCAAATTCCAGTGCAGCTGCGTCTATAACACCAAGCCCTCCGTCTTTATAACTCAGATTAAAAAACGGGCTGTTTTTTTGTTTATTTGTATGTAATTTCACGCCTAATGTGTAACCGGTAAAACCTACACCTCCATGTAAACCCAATACATCACTAATTCGGTACTCTAAGTTAATACCTATTAGGGTAAATCCTCCAATCTGGTAGCCTACGGCCATTACATTTCTGTTTTTGTTTACAGGTTCTTTATCTTCTGTTGAAGTAGATAATTTGTTTTTATTTCCTTCATAATAGGAAACGGAAGATTTAGATATCATTTTATTTTGTGCAGAAACAGTTACACTATCAGTTTTACTACTGTCGATATCTTCTACAACATGGATCGTTTCTTGTGATTGCTTAATCTCTTGCTTTTCCTGAGCAAAAAGAATTTGAGCTGTGGATATTAAAAACACAGCAATCATGGGGAGCTTTTTTCTCATATATAAGATTTGTTTATAAATCAAATAAACAAAAAAATATAGATTTATAAAAAGTTTAGTATTATTAATAATCAGAGCACCATAATAGTGTTAGTAAATGAATATTTTTACAGCGCTTAATAGAATTAGATAATGGATAAGTCAAATAAGTTTCCGATAATCATGCTTATGCTTGCAACTGTAATTTGGGGCTCCACCTTTGCAGTTGTAAAAGATACTTTGAATTCGGTAAATGAATATTATTTGATTTTTATTCGTTCGATTATTGCCGCTATACCGTTACTGATATTCACACTAATAAAAAATCCCCAAAGTCTTTTTAATAAAGAAATTGTTCGAAAAGGCGCTATAATTGGGATAGCTTTGGGTTTAACATATGGTTTTCAGAATCTTGGGATGCTCTATACCAGTGCGGGTAACTCTGCTTTTATTATGGCATCTAATGTTATTTTTGTGCCTGTATTTCTCGCTATATTTTATAAGAACAGGTTTAATGGGAAGAGTATCATTTCTATTTCGGTGGTAGTATTTGGTTTGGGGTTGTTAACCTACAGAGACGGCACAAAGTTAAATCCGGGTGATTTACTGACTCTGGTTGCCGCGGCCATAACGGCTCTGCATATTATCTGGACAGGTCGTTTTGTGAAAAACAGCGATCTTTTGGCTTTGGTTACTTATCAGTTTGTATTCTCTGCATTATTGGCTTTTGTAGCAAGTCTGATCTTTTCTCCGGAGAGTTTCACTATGAGTTACAGTATGGAAAGTTGGACTGCTATGATTTATTTGGGGGCTTTAGGTTCACTGTTTTGTTACTTTATAACTGTTTGGGCACAGAAATCGCTCAGCTATGTTACCGTAACTCTGATATTTTCCTTAGAGCCTGTTTTTGCGTCAGTGTTCAGTTACTTTATTTTGGGGGAAGTTCTTGGGACAAAACAGTTATTTGGCGCTACTCTAATTCTTATGGGAATTTTGTTTTTTGAAGTTCCATTTAAGAAAATTCGATTTCTTAATCGATAAG
>JBDLJM010000134.1 GCA_039714315.1 Bacteroidota bacterium
GTTTCCAAAAGTGTCGAAAGCTCGCTTTCGTAAAACTTTTGGAAACAAAAAATCCTCAAACGCGCCAGCGTTTGAAGGGATTGGTTTTGAATCGACTCCTCTATCAGGATCACCGAGCGAGAGCGAGGTAATCCGGGCGTCAAGAAAAAAGTATAAAGTTCAAACCGACGAAATGAAATTCAGCGAACACTGTGTCTCGGCTTAGCCGATGAACAGCTAAGAATAAAAGTACCAGTGAGCTAAGGAGGTTCAGCGAGCCTGCCTGACGGTAGGCAGGTAACCTATTAAATAATAGTGCCAGCGAGCTAAAATCAAAAGTATGCCCTGAGCATGACCATCAAATGCGACAGCATTTGTAGGGATTGCTTTTGAATCGACTCCCCTATCAGGATCATCGAGCGATAGCGAGGTAATCCGGGTGTCAAGGAAAAGTATACCAAAACAACTCTTACTGGGCGCCTGCCCTTTGGTAGACAGTTGATCCCTGAACCAGTCGAAGAGACTACCAGGCACCCAGTACATACTTAATCCTTCTATACTATTCATTTCTTAACAAATATTGATAAACCACTTCTCTTTTAAATTATAACTTCTTGTTCTTCAAAAATAATCATTATTTTTGTGTAACATTTTTACTCAATATCGATATGAAAGATTCAAAAAATTGGTTTGTACTACGAACAAAACCACGTCAGGAGAAAAAAGCGGCTGCTTACCTCTCTGATGCCGGATTTGAAGTATACATACCTTTAAGAGAAACTATCAAGATTTGGAGCGACAGAAAGAAAAAGGTTAAAGAACCTATTATTCCCTCTTATATTTTTATCCATATTTCAGAAAAATACCGTACATCAATATTCCCGGCAGTAGGCATATCAAACTATATGTATTGGTTAAAAAAACCTGTTATTATCCGTGACAAAGAGATGGAACAGATGCAAAGATGGTTTAACGATCACGCTCAGGAAGAAATCAAATCAAGGGAAATTTCAGTTGGTAATGAGGTAAGAATAGAATCAGGTATTTTGTTGGGTAAACAAGGTATTGTGGAAAAAATAGGATCAAGATTCATCACTCTTTCTATTCCTCAACTGGGAGTAAAATTACAGGTGGATAAACCTAAAACTATTATTAAGGTAGTGAAAGGTAATGATTAGTGAGATTGAGTGATGGAGAGTAATAAGGTTAATTAGCCCTATTCCTCTCTATAAATTATTATCACAAAAATAAAATCTTAGTCAAAATGTGACTGAGAGAGCGAAGCTGTGGTAAACGTTGAATGGTGGATGGTGAATGAATAACTCAAAACTCGTAACTCATAACTTTTCACTTATAACTTTTCACTTATAAAATGTTAGACAGTCTGATCACATCCCAAACTAGAGTAAAATTATTACTCAAATTTTTCCTGAATCCTGCTATGAGTTCCTATCTGCGTGGATTGGAATCAGAGTTTAAGGAAAGTACAAACGGCATCAGAATTGAGTTGAACAGACTGGAAAAAGCCAACATGCTAACTTCATGCAACAAGGGAAACAGAAAATATTATTCAGCAAATACGCAACATCCCCTGTTTACAGAAATAAAGAGCATAGTTTCTAAATATGTCGGTGTAGATAAGATTATTGAATCTATTGTCGGAAATGTCGGAAACGTTGAAGAAGTGTACATTGGTGGACAGCTTGCAAAAGGACTAGACACTAATATAATTGACGTCTTTTTAGTTGGTAATAATATTGACGAAGTGTATCTGTTAAACAAAATACACAAAGTAGAAAAAATTCTTAAACGAAAAATACGACACCTGATTATAAAACCCGGGAATAAAGAAAATTTCTTTGAATCAAACGCAGAAGATAAGCTTCTGGTGTGGACTACATGAGAAAGAAAAAAGCATGCCCTGAGCGAAGTTGAAGGGATAAAAGATACCTGCCTGCGTGACTCAGTCAGGCAGGAAAAAGGAAAGACGATGCGAAACACCTGATAAACATACCGAAGGTGTATAAACTATAGATTCCACCATCGAAATCAGGCAGTTAGACCATGATTCTTAAACAAGCGAATAAACTAAAATATGACAACACACGAAATAGAGCACATACTGTCGATTTGCCGTGATGCCGGAAGTGCAATCTTAGAAATCTACAACAGTGATGATTTCAACATTGAAATAAAAGGAGATGGTTCGCCACTTACCAGAGCTGATAAAAAATCGCACGAGATAATTGCTGAAGGACTGAAAAACACCGACTTCCCGATTCTAAGCGAAGAGGGTAAAAGTATTGCTTTCGAAGAAAGAAATAAATGGAACGAATTTTGGATGATAGATCCAATAGACGGCACCAAAGAGTTTATTAAGAGAAACGGCGATTTCACGATCAACATAGCATTAATAAAAAATAATAACCCTGTATTCGGTATTGTATATGTTCCTGTTGACAATACCGTTTATTTAGGCGATGCTGAGCATGGCAGTTATAAGTTCGATATAAATGATGAGGACTGGAAGAACAAAAAAAACACACTTCCCTTCAAAATAGAAAGAGAATATACTGTTGTTGCTTCGAGATCACACTTATCGGTAGAAACAGAAGATTTCATTGAAGAACTAAAAACTGACAATCCAAACCTTGAAATTAAATCCAGGGGGAGTTCTCTGAAATTATGCATGGTTGCGGAAGGTCTGGCTGATATCTATCCCCGATTTGCACCCACAATGGAATGGGACACCGCTGCGGGACATGCAGTTTGCTCTTTTGCAGGAAAAAGAGTCTTTGAATACAATAAAACAACCGAATTGGTTTACAATAAGGAGAATCTGTTGAATCCCTGGTTCATCGTGAAATAACGGACTATTCCCCTCTTGAGAGGGGATAAAAAAAGAACTTACTATATTTATTAAATGATTTCTAACTTACCCTTAATATTTGCAATCCTTTTTGCTTTTTCAATAGTTGCACTTGTTACAACTAATGTTAAAGCATATAAAGTATTTGGATTATTAAACATAGTAGCTGTATTATTGGGTCTTATCTCAACCGAAGACCTGATATTGCAATTTGCAAATCCTTCTATTGTGATAATTTTTTCCCTGATATTTATATCTATGGGGATAGAAAGAGCCTTCCCGATAACTCTATGGATTGACAAAATAATTAGCCGGGGAAATACATACAATATATTTAAGCTGAAGTTTTTTCTTTTTGTTTCATTAATCTCAGCAATTTTAAATAACACACCGATAGTTTCGCTGTTGACCCCTTACGCAATGAAGAAAGCCAGAGTTTATAAAAATTTCAAAACTCCTTCTTTATTGATAATACTTTCCTACATATCAATTTTAGGAGGAATGTTAACTATAATTGGTACTTCCACCACACTGGTTTTAAACGGTTTTATAAAAGGACAAAAAGGTCAGGAATTAAGCAGTATCGATCTGGTTATACCGGCATTAATTGGTGTTGTAGTAGGTCTGTTTTTCCTGACTTTCTTTGGTGATAAAATTTTAAAATCGAAGAAAGATGTTACACATAAGGTAGAATTCGAAAATGATTACACCTTCGAGCTAAAAATTAAAAAGAACAGTACCCTAGATCAAAAACCGGTAAGCGAAAGTGGACTTCGTCATCTTGGTGATGCATATTTGTTTGCCATAATGAGAGAAGGCAAAATTATTGAAGTTACCTCTTCTACCATACTGCTCGAGAAAGATATTCTGGTTTTTGCCGGTAAGCCTGACAGCATTGAAAGTGTTATGGAAAATATTAAGGGACTGGCATGGGTAAAAGACTATCAAAAGGTAGATGATTCAAAACTGATAAAATGTGTAGTTGCAAATAACAGCTTCCTGATATCTAAAACGCTTCAGGAAATTGATTTCAGACGAAAATACAGGGCTGCTGTAATAGCTGTTCAAAGAAAGGGAAAACATCTTCCAAAAAACCTTGGAACAATCAGATTTCAGATGGGAGATGTAATTATCGTTAACGGAGGAAAAGAATTTGAAAAAACAATTCAGTTCGACAATTCACTCTATCAGATATCACATATTAAAGACCTCCCTTTTGTGTCGAAGTTAACGAAGTTTTTAATAATTACCTTCGCTCTGATTATGGTGGGGCTGATAGCCATGAGTAAAATAAGCATGATGAACGGAGTATTACTGGTACTAATTTCCTTTGTTGTCGGTAATGTTTTGAGACTTGAAGATTTGACCACGAAATTCAATTTCCGACTGTTCTTACTGCTTGGATTCGCATTATCGGTCGGAAATATTTTTATCCAAACAGAAACACTGAATTCCGTAATAGAAACGATTCTTTCGATATGTGGTAATTTACACCCATTCAGTATTTTGTCTCTAATTTTTATTATCACCCTGATTCTTACAAATTTTGTTACAAATATTGCAGCGGTATCCATTATGTTTCCGATTGCATATTTATTTATAGCTCCCTATAATCTCGATCAAACTGCCTTGTATCTGGCACTTGCTTTTGGTGCATCGGGAGCATTTATCACTCCCTACTCCTACCAGACAAACCTGTTGATTCAGGGTCCGGGAGAATATACAAATCAGGATTTTATAAAATTGGGCGTGCCTTTAACAATATTGTATTCTGTAGTGGTTTTAAGCTATATTTATATTCACTTTTTTGGTTAATAACATCATATCTATCTAACAACATCAAAATCGTCATCTCGACCGTAGTGAGTCGCCTGCCCTTACAAACTGTATCACAATTACTATTATCGTCATTCCGACCGAAGTGGAGGAATCTCAATATTCTGATTTTCAAATAATGAGATATTTTGCTCGCTGGCACTTTTACTTTTAATAGTTGCTCGCAGGTTCGACTTCACTGCGTTTACTCACGAATTTTTATTATATGTGTTCCGTTAATCGCTTCACTTATTTCACTCAAAATGACGCATTTTTTTAATTGTGACACGATCTGTTAGATAAGTAGAAGGGAAGACGAACGCAATGGAGAGATATAACTATAATAAACAGTAATCATCAAAATGAAACAAAACATAATCAAACATAATTACTCTGTAACAAAGGAAGACAGAAAAAGCAACAACCGGCAAAATTCATTTTTGCTCTGGTTCACAGGTTTATCCGGTTCAGGCAAATCAACCATTGCCAATGCCCTTGAGCACAAATTGCATCAGGAAGGATTTAAAACCTATGCACTCGACGGGGATAACATCCGTAAAGGAATCAATAGCGATTTGAGCTTTAGTCCCGAAGACAGAACAGAAAATATTCGCCGGATTGCCGAAGTTGCAAATTTAATGGTCGATGCCGGATTGATAGTTTTTGCTGCTTTTGTATCACCATATAAGAAAGACAGAAAAAACATTGAGAATATAGTAGGCAAAGAAAATTTTGTTGAGATCTTTGTAAATACGTCTATCGAAGAGTGCGAGAAAAGAGATGTAAAAGGTCTCTACAAAAAAGCCCGAAATGGTGAAATAAAAGACTTTACGGGAGTAAATGCTCCTTACGAAGCACCCGAAAATCCGGATTTCGAAATTGTAACCGATAATATGAGTATCGAAGAATCGGTAGAGATGATTTATTACGAAATTAAAAATAAGTTAAAATAAAGCAACTACATATCAACCCGGTAACATCATGTCGAGCAAAGCGTAGCGACGTCAAGACATCTGCTGGGAAAATAGAGTAAACATCAATAAATAAAAGTTTCAGTAAACATAAACAGATTTGCTTCGCTGAACCTAAAGGCTTCCTACACTAACTCTGTTCGGGTAGGATGACCTAATAAAAAAAAACTATGGCAAAATATTTTCTAAATTACCTCGATGAATTGGAATCTGAAGCAATTTTCGTTTTGCGCGAAGTACATGCTCAATTTCAAAACCCTGTAATTTTATTTTCAGGAGGAAAAGATTCAATTGTATTGGCCCACCTGGCTAAAAAGGCATTTTATCCATCAAAAATACCTTTTGCATTAATGCACATCGACACAGGACACAACTTTCCGGAAACAATTAAATTCAGAGACGACCTGATAGAAATACTCGGTGCCAAGCTAATTGTAGGCTCAGTTCAGGAAGCTATTGATGATAACAGAGTTGTTGAGGAAAAAGGTAAAAATGCAACCCGAAACGAGTTGCAGATAACAACCCTGCTCGATGCTATCGAAGATAATAAAATTGACTGTGCCATTGGTGGCGGACGCCGCGATGAGGAAAAGGCAAGAGCAAAGGAAAGATTCTTCTCGCACCGCGACGATTTCGGTCAGTGGAGCCCAAAGAACCAGCGTCCTGAATTGTGGAACCTCTTCAACGGAAAAATGCAGGAAGGAGAGCACTTCAGAGCCTTTCCAATTAGTAACTGGACCGAAATGGATGTGTGGAACTACATAAAAAGAGAAAATATCGACATTCCGTCTCTTTACTTCGCACACGATAGAGATGTTGTTTTCAGAAACGGAAGCTGGATACCGGTTTCGGAATACCTCATCATGCACGGCAACGAAGAAATAGTTAATAAAAAAATACGTTTCAGAACTCTGGGCGACATTACAATCACAGGAGGTATAGAAAGCGATGCCGATACCCTTGAGAAAATCGTAGAGGAAGTTTCTGCCATGAGAGAAACTGAGAGAGGTAACAGATCTGATGATAAAAGAAGTGAAACTTCGATGGAGGACAGGAAAAAGCAAGGATATTTTTAAAAAAAATAACCGCTAACGCGAAGTTTATCGCAAAAGTACCTCAGAGTTTGATTAAACAATAAATAATACTTAGCGACACTTTGCAACAACCTTTGCGGTAAAACAAAAAAAACAACAAAGAAAACTAATCATGAGCATAGATAATAATCAGTTATTGAGATTCACAACCGCCGGAAGCGTTGACGATGGTAAAAGTACACTAATCGGAAGATTGCTTTACGATTCAAAATCTATTTTCGAAGACCAGATAGCCTCGGTTGAGGCTACAAGTAAACGCAAAGGTCTTGAAGATGTAGACCTGGCTTTATTTACAGATGGTTTAAAAGACGAAAGAGAACAGGGAATTACTATCGATGTAGCCTACCGCTACTTCACAACTCCAAAACGTAAATTCATCATTGCCGATACACCGGGACATATTCAATATACACGAAATATGGTTACAGGGGCATCTACTGCCAATGTTGCTATAGTTTTAATTGATGCCCGAAAAGGAGTTATTGAGCAAACTAAGCGCCACTCGTTTATCGCTTCGCTGTTGCAAATTTCACACGTTATTGTTTGCGTTAACAAGATGGATCTTGTTGATTATGACGAAAAAATATTTAACGAAATTGTAGAACAGTACGAGGAGATGTCGGCCAAGATGATGATTAAGGATGTCCGTTATATCCCCATCTCTGCACTCTTTGGCGATAACGTTGTTAACAGATCCGAAAGTACAGCATGGTATCAGGGTGCTCCCCTACTCCATACTCTCGAAACTATTCACATCACCAGCGATAACAATATGGTTGATGCCCGTTTCCCGGTGCAAACAGTACTTCGTCCGCAAAATGGCGATGACAGAGACTATCGAGGTTATGCAGGGACAATAGCAGGCGGAATTTTCAGAGTCGGCGACGAAGTAAAACTTATGCCGTCGGGATTCCACTCGAAAATAAAATCTATTAACCAATATGAAGATTATATAAATGAAGCCTTCGAAGGTATGAGTATAGCCATGACCCTCGAAGATGATATCGACCTGAGCAGAGGCGACATGATAGTGAAAAACAACAACCAGCCGGAAAAAACTCAGGATCTGTCGGCTATGATCTGTTGGTTCAACGACGATGCAGCCCGCCCGAGAGCTAAATACACTCTTAAGCACACATCGAACGAACCAACGGCGATGATCAAAGAAATTGAATATAAAGTAAATGTTGATACCCTAAAGAGAGAAACTGAAGACAAGACCATCAATATGAATGATATCTGCAAAGTTAAAATCAGAACTACTGCTCCTATCATGATGGACGAATACTCCAGAAACAGAAAAACAGGAAGCTTTATCCTGATTGACTCTGCTACAAACGATACGGTAGCTGCAGGGATGCTGATCTAAAATGATGAATTACAAATACAAATGTTGAATTATTTATTCAATGTTGAATATTGAATGGTGAGCAATAAGTAAACATATTACTTGTTACTCACCACTCAACATTAATCAATTCGCACTGGGAATAGTACCAAAAGGAATCTGAGTAAGACCATCGGCTATCTGATCTACACCTTTTTTTAGTTTCTTGCCAATCATCATCTTCATCATCATATTCAGCTCCGTGTGAATTGTAAGCCTGGCTTTACAAGAATATTCATTTACCGGTAGAAGTTGTATCCACAGTGTGAAGCTCATCGGCAAGCCTTCTTCGCTCTCAACTTTAATGGTCTTACCTTCTTCGCGATTTACGATGTGCATTCCTACTCTGCCAACCGGGTCTATTTTAAAGCTGCATGAATCACGATCTGCCTGAAAATCCTCTATATTAAATTTATCGGCCTTCTCCCCCAGTTGTTGCTTCGCGCGTTCTAAATTCTCCGGATTAAAAAGAAAATTCAGTGTTTCCAAATTCGACAACCTGTCATAAACCACAGCATTGCTCCAGTTTATGGTTTTTATATTACTAACGTATTTTTGAAGTGACATAGTTTTCCTGCTTATTTTTTCAGCCTGCTAAGAGAGCTTAT
>JBDLJM010000135.1 GCA_039714315.1 Bacteroidota bacterium
TTTAAATAGTTTTATCTCTGCTTATAAAAAAACAACCCTGATAAAGTTACTATTATAGAAAGTATAAAATAACCGGGTTCAGAAATTAAGGCACTTATACCTACCGTAAGGCCTCCAATAATTGAAAGTATCGGGATTATCGGATAAAGCGGAACTCTATATGGCCTCTCCAGATTAGGCTGTTTTTTTCTCAGAACAATTAACCCTACAAAAACTATTGTATAGAAAATCCATATCAAAGCAATTGGAACATCTCCAAATGCATCTACTTCGCCCGATACAAACATCGTAATCAGATAGGCTAAACTTATTACCAGCATCAGGTAAGAGGAACGCAATGGCTGTCCCGTCTTATCTTCTATCTGATTGAAGTAATCACTTTTGGGGAATAATCTTTCATCAGCCAATGAATAAGGGACTCTTGTAGTGACAAGGATAAATCCGTTTAAACCACCAAAAGCCGATATTACTATTCCTGCATAAACAAACTTTGAACCCATTGCGCCAAATATCTCTTCGGCAACCCCAAACATGCCTTTTTCTACCAATATATCAGGGGAATAAACGTTTAGCAAAGCAATATTCAATAAGATATATACTACCGCAATAAACGACAAACCAAAAATAATTGCTTTGGGCAAATCGCGCTTCGGGTCTTTTAAGTCGCCTGCAATAGTTCCAACATAAATCCAACCGTCGAATGCAAACATTATCGGAAGGATGGCAGTACCTACAAGCAACCAAAATGACTTATCGCTACTAACTTCAAGAGGAGTACTGCTTACTTCCGGGGCAGTCTCCGGCACATACAAAATACCAAAAATGATAATCAGGAATATTGGAAGTATTTTAGCTACAGTTACGATTGTTTGCAACTTTCCTCCAAAATTTTTGGTATAAATATTAATTAAATAAACAAAAATCATTGCGCTGAAAGAGATAGAGACATGTATAAAGACAGTGGACTCTATTCCCAGAAACTGCATAGTGAAAAATGCAAAATAATAAGCTATCAGAGCTATAATTGCCGGATTGTAAATTGTTACCTGAGCCCAACCAACCAAAAATGCCAGCTTATCACCATATATTTTTCTCACCCAGGCAAATGTTCCTCCCGTTTCCGGTATTGCTGCTCCTACCTCTGCCACAGTAAGCCCTGACAAAACAGATATAATTCCTCCAAGTATCCAGGCGGTAATAGCTGCCATAGGATTTAAATCGGTTGATAACAATATCTGACTTGTCTTGAAAAATATCCCTATACCAATAACAATACCTACTACCATCGATACAGCTACGGTAAGTCCGTACTGCCCTTTTAACTTTGTACTCATTTCACAAATATTAATTGAAGATGCAAAATTAATACTTTAAAGAAACTATAACCTTAAATCCGCAAATGGATTTAAGCTATAATATGAATGTAAATTCATTTGATTTTTAATTTTTCAAACAAACATTTCTATTATTTTTGCTCTATCAATAAAATAAGACTCTCAACCCGGAAAAAATGACTCCTGAAGAAGAAACAAAGAAATACCGTAACGAACTAAACAAAATAGTTGACAGCGACCGGACTATTCCGGGAATCTTTAACTATTGCGACCGTTGGTGCGAACGTTGTACTCTATCATCGAGATGTACAACCTACCTGATGGAGCAATTTTACGAAGACGAAATTGCAAAACCGAGTGATGAGGAAAATAAGAAATTTTGGGATCAGATTTCTTTTAACTTCACAGTGGTTCGGGATATGCTTGAAGAAGCAATGGATAAATTCGACATTACCGAAGAAGATCTTGAGGATATTGAAATTGAACCATTGAATAAAAAAGAAAAAAGTAAAGCGGAAAAACTTTCTTTCGATTACGCAATGAAGATGAGTAATTGGCTGGAAAATAATTCAGATTACTTTAACAGCAAAAGTAATAGCTACTCCATTATAAATGATGAGATCAATATTGAACTCAGTGATGCTATTGAAATAGTCCAGTTTTATGAATTTTTTATCGCTCCGAAAATCGCCAGAGCTAATTCTGAAAAATTATTCAGAACCGATGACAAAGATTTTATTCAATCCGACAATAACGGTTCAGCGAAAATCGCACTTATAGCAATTAACCGCTCAATAGAGGCTTTAGGAATACTGACTAAATACTTTCCCGAAAAAGAAGATGAATTACTGGATTTCCTGGTGACTCTTTCAAGAATAAAAAAACTTGTAGATAATGATTTCCCAAATGCCATGGAATTTATACGCCCGGGATTTGACGAAATTTAGCATTGAATCATTAGCTCATTGAATCATTAAAACAGTGACAAAAAAAGATAAAACATATACCGTTCAGGAAATAAAAGCAAAGATGGAGCATTACTGTGCTTATCAGGATCGCTGTCATTTTGATGTAGAAAAAAAACTTAGAGACTATTTCATTATCCCCGAAGCTAAGGATGAAATTTTATTGAGTTTAATGCAGGATAATTTTTTGAATGAAGAAAGGTTTGCAAAATCATTTGTACGGGGGAAATTCAAGACAAAAAAATGGGGGAAAATCAAAATAAAGCACGAGTTAAAACATAAAAACATTTCGGAGTATTTAATAAACGCCGGACTGAAAGAAATTGATGATGAAGAATACTTTGATGTGGCAAAGTCATTAACTCAGGCTAAATTAGATAATACCACCGCTAAAAACAGTTATGAATTAAAATCGAAAGTGATAAATTATATGCAGAGAAAAGGTTTTGAGTATAACCTGGTTCTGGAAATTACAGATGAGCTCATCGAAAATAATTATTAGAAACTACATTGTACTATTTGGTTATAGGATTAAAAGTAAATATTGAATATTTCAAAAAACCACATAATCTTACAACCCTTTAATTTCCATAAAACTCAGATTACTAATAAAAACAATACTTTTCACCCCCTTCCTTAAATTAAAATGTAAACTTTAGCAAGATTTTTCCTACTTTTGTCATAAACAACATCAGCCTAACATCAGAATCACTTATATTTTCGCAAACTGTTATGATTTCATTTAGATATTCATACTATGTAATTTCACTCTTTATAGCAACAACATGCTATACCAATTCAGTTGCTCAGGAGGTATTAGTGAATCCTAAAACTGACAATGATAGCACTATTTTAAAATCTTCAATTAAAAATGAGGATTTAAATCTCATAAAAAGCAAAATCACAAACGAAAGAATTAAACTTCAAAAACTCCTGCCTGAGAATAAAAATTCTAGCAGCTCTCTATTAATACAAATTCAGGAACAGACTTTAGTTTTAGAAGAATCCATAGTTAGTTTTGTGGAGATAAAACACAGTTTAACGGTTAATGACTCTTTGAGTCGCCGTAATAATTTAGACTCTGAATTACTACTAGCACGCTTAATTTACATCAGAGCCAGAACCTGGTATATGCAACAATCGTTAGAAGAACGCATAGATGAAATCTATAAAGATTCGAAAAAATCAGATATAATAACCAGCTCCGAAGTTATAGCAGTAGCTAACTTAACAAATGATGTTATTAATAATCTGGAAAATGCAAAACGCTTCGATCGTTTAAAGTTCAGATACAACCACAAAATTGTTGTTTCTAACTGGGAACACACTGCCAATAAGCTAAAAAACTACAGTAGCAATCTCGAAAATAAAGATGTTGAATATGATAAACGATACAAAAATATGCTGTCAGATCTATACCTCATGATAGGTGTATTGGATATGTTTTGATGCAGTGACAAGTAATACTGCTTCACGACATAACGACTTCACTATTTAAAATTTCGTTTGCGTACATTTTCATCATTAATCTTAATCTGGGTAAGAGTTAAAACAGATTTTTTTCCTCCGATCAATG
This sequence comes from Bacteroidota bacterium, assembly GCA_039714315.1. NCBI lineage: Bacteria > Pseudomonadati > Bacteroidota > Bacteroidota bacterium. The sequence continues at coordinate 3,876 of JBDLJM010000135.1, forward strand.
TTTCCACTTTATACGGAAAAACTACATTATCATAAGTTTTGAAATCAGAATAATCAAGGTAATTATTAACCTTATTTGTTTTAACATCTATACTTTCTCTCTTAATCAGGTATCCGTCAGAAACTCTGAAATACAGTAGAGAAACTTCCCCAACAGGTGACTCAACTCTAATTTTATAACACAGTTCTCCTTTCAGTGGAATTTGACTCTCGAGCGTCATTAAATAACCATCCTCCTGATAATACATAATAGGGAAAATGCTTTTTTCCAGAGACAACTTCATAAACTCTTCTCCAAGTATATTTTGTTTTTCTCCGCTTCGTTCTACGTAGCCATACTCACCGTTAAAAACTGTTTTTAAAACTATTACCTCATTATTCGAATAAGTACTGAGCCTCTTATTAGGCAACATATACTTATTTTTTACAAATAATTTCGAGTTATTGATATCCATAACCCACCACTGCCACAGTTTCTTTATGTTTTTCAGGTTTTCATCTCCCCCTATAACTTTAATATATCTTTGCAGCACGTAATTAACATCTACACTATCGGGAACAGACCTGTCTAACGAAGGAGGAAAAGTTTCCTTAGCATATTTATCATAATAAATTATTGGATATCCTAATTTTTCGAGTTGGGGAACAGCAACCTGCGGCGGTCCGCTAACAACTACCCTCATCTTATTGGGCTTTACTCTGTTTGATAAAACATTTGAAACAGTAGAAAAATCAACAGTATCAATAACACTCATAAGATTCTTAACCAAGTACTTATCAAGGCCCGTTAAGTAATAAAGCAAATACAAATCTGATATCTTTTGAGGGTCTGATAAACCGTTTATGTAGTTATCTATAATCTTTGACTCTATACTTTTCAGGTCAACACCCTCAGGAACTTTGTCATCTAACACAGAATTAACTACTTCCAGACTCTTCTCTATTGAGGTTGCCACACTGTCTTGTTTCGCATTATAAGTAACTGAGAAATACGCCCCCTGGTCACGTAAGTGATATCCAAAATTACTTACAGTATTATTTTCAACGAGCTCATTTCTAAATAAACCTTCTTCTTCATCCAACAATATAAAATTGCCTATTCGTCCCAATATCCAGTTCGAGTCATAGGTATCTAATTTATCAACATTCCCCATCCAAACCGATAGTTCATCAGAATCATAATTCTCTATGAAATCTATTTCTGTTTGATGAATATTGTATGGTTGCGGATAATATCCGTTTATAACATTACCTTTTCGGTATTTCCTAAAATTGCGGTTAACTATTCTTTTCAGTTCTCTCAATGAAATATCTCCATAAACAACTAAATATGAATTATTGGGTTTATAGTATGAATTATAATAATCATAGAGATCAAACTTTGACAAACTATCAACTTCTGATATCTGTATAAATTCACCAACAGGGTGATTGTTTCCAAACATCAGATTTCTTCCTACCGACTTGGATATATATTTATTTTGGTACTCTACATGTTTTAAACTGTCGATGATTTTTCTTTTACTATTCAGAAACTGACTGTCACTCACTTTAAAACCCAGAGTCATATCTGATAATAAAAGAAGATTTTTTTCCTTATATTTTTCCAACCCTTCGAGATATATCGATTTTTCGGCCAACTCTAACTTTCCCGCAGTAAAATCGATATATTCAGAAATTTCATTTTCCTTATACGACCTGCTGCTTTTCCCCCAAAGATCTCTGAATATCAGGTCCACTCCTTTTTTTGACCCTAAGAATATTTTGTTGTAATCAAAATACATTTTATATGATACAACCGGTAATTTATCATTTTGAAGTAAAATAACCTTAATCCCATTTGTAAGTACAAAAGTTTGAGCTTCAATTAACTTAAAACTGCTGTATTCTGCCTCCGGGGGCTGTGGTCTTGAATAGTTTTTGTTCAGAAACAACTTATAAAACTGTTTATCAGTAATCACTGAGGTATCCGAACCAGAGTACACCTCTTGATCTTCAACAACAAAAGGAATGTCTAACATATTCAGAGAATCTACAACTCTGGTATTCCTTTTAACTAAGGAAGAGTCCTCCTGAGAAAATACATTGTTTACAAATAGAATAAATATCCAAATTACTAAAGATGCACGCATATATTATTATTGTATAACAGTTACAACACCGGCATTACCCACATTAATTACCTGTACAAATTTCGACAAATTGTAATAAGAACAAAATATTATTAAGCCGAAATAACCCTTAGAGCTAAAGTCAGCATCAATAAAGGTGATAATAAATATGAATAACATTACCATCACCGTTTAAAATCGGTATCAAAACCATAAAATTATAAACTCATTAAAAAAAATCGTAAAATTGCGACTTCAAATCAATCACCAAAAAAATAATTTATGAGCAACTTTAAATATTACATCATATCACTTCTGGCTTTTACCCTATTTACTACTTCATGCCATAAGGATAAAGATATTGATAATCCTCCTGTCGAAATAAATGAGGAAGCATTAAATGTCAACACCTTTATTCTCGAAAACATGAATGACTATTATTTATGGACTGATAATATCCCTGATGATTTAGATCCCAAAAGCACTGAAAATTCAATTGAATTCTTCGAGCAAACACGATACAGAGGTGATACTGGAGAATATGATGCAGAAACAGGAATATATAAAAATGGCGATCCATGGTCTTTTATAACAGATGACCTACAAGGACTTATAGATTATTTTAACGGAGTTAGAAAATCAACAGGTTATTACTTATATGCATACTCACTTAATGACGGAACCGATAATTTCGCTTTGGTTGTTGCTTATGTATATGCCAATTCACCGGCATCTGAAGCAGGACTAAAAAGAGGAAGTGTAATTATGAAAATAGACGGGGAGTATGTCAACCAATATAATGCAAATGAATTATTAAGCCGCGAATCATATGATATAACTCTTGGGAGTTTCGACTTCATCAATGAGAAGTTTGACCTTCTGGATGAAACAAAGACTATTACTTCTGTTGAACTTAATACAAACCCAATAATTAAAAGTGAGGTTTATGATATTAATGGTACAAAGGTGGCATACCTGCTTTACAATTCATTTATTCACAACTACGATAATGAATTAATTGCTGAATTTGAAAAATACAAGTCGGAAGGTGTTACTGAACTTGTTCTGGATTTCAGATACAATGGAGGTGGTTCAGTGGCCTCGGCCATTAATATTGCGAGTATGATAGCTCCACAAAATGCCATTGGAAGTGTATTCCTGAAAAAAATGTATAATGAAGGACTTCAGAATTTCTTAATTAACAGCCCCGATTACGGACAAGAGTTTTTAGAGGACAATCTATCATCTTCAGCCTACGGCTATGAGGACGACGGTATAGTTGGTTCCGCTATGCCAAATTTAGATTTGAACCGCGTGTATGTTATCGGACAGGAAGGTACAGCTTCGGCGAGTGAATTGGTAATAAATGGTTTAATACCCTATATGAATGTTATTACTGTAGGTGATAGAACTCATGGCAAATACGTAGCAAGTATTACCATTGAAAATGAGAAATATACAAACTGGGCAATTCAGCCTATTGTTTTTAAAAGCGCAAATGCCAATGATGAAACTGATTATTGGGATGGATTTGAAGCTCAATTGGCAGTTGAAGATCACCCAATATACGGCGACTTTGGAGTTAACATATTAAGTGGATATGTTGAACCAATGCTATACACCGCTTTATCTGATATTGAAGGAACTTTGGCTAAAAAACAACTATTCTCTCCAGTTTCGAATACCGTTGTTAAAATGCCTGTAGAAAAAGCCAATCTTAGTCAGACTATGGTTTACGACATTAAGTAGTGTTTATCTATTGTGCTGATTATTGAACACATAGACAAATAAACAACAAGCCTATTGTCCAATAAAAATAAAATTACTACTTTTGCAGACCGTTACAAAAACGGAAAGTATATTATTAACATTAAGATATTCTTAATATGTACGCAATTGTAGAGATAGCAGGGCATCAGTACAAAGTTGAGAAAGACCAATTTATCTTCGTACACCGTTTACAGGGAGATGTAGATTCTGCATTAGAATTTGCAAACGTTCTTTTGGTAGACAACGACGGGAAGGTTAAAATTGGCGCCCCAGCTATAAAAGGAGCTAAAGTAGAGGCTAAAATTGTTGAGCACTTGAAAGGCGACAAAGTAATCGTTTTCAAAAAGAAAAGAAGAAAAGGTTACAAAAAAAGAAATGGACACCGTCAGCATTTGACTAAAATCCAAATCAGCAACATCGTTGCTTAATTCAAACATTTATTAATCTATAAAATCGTAGAACGATGGCACACAAAAAAGGAGTTGGTAGTTCTAAGAACGGTAGAGAATCGGAAAGTAAACGTCTTGGAGTTAAGATTTTCGGTGGTCAAGCTGCAGTAGCTGGTAACATTATCGTTCGCCAGAGAGGTACAACACACAACCCGGGTGAAAACGTAGGTATGGGTAAAGATCATACTCTTTTTGCTCTAGTTGATGGTGTAGTTACTTTCAAGAAGAAAAGAAACAACAGATCTTACGTTTCAGTTCAGCCTTTCGCTGAAGGTGAAGCTTAAGAATCTCAGTATCGAAGATACAAAATTAGCTCTCAATTTTATTGAGGGCTTTTTTTTGTGCCCAACTCTTTTATCTTTTAGCTCGCTGAAGCTCCTTAGCTCACTGGTACTTTTTTTCTTAGCTGTTGTTCGCTGAATTTCATTTCGTCGCTTTATCTTTCCTCTTTTATCTTT
>JBDLJM010000136.1 GCA_039714315.1 Bacteroidota bacterium
CCGGTGTTCATGGGGATTTCATATGTATATAATTTAATATTTCGGTCACCTGCCTGACTGCGTCTTGCAGGCAGGTATGGAACTCGTAATTACAATAGTCACTCTGTGAGATATAAAGTTGTTCATGCTCGTTTCATAATAACAAATATTGTTTTTAGGTAATATAGAACAAACTACCTCTATAAATATACTGACAATTTTTTCTGAATTTATTATTTAAAGAGATGTTTTCTATATTAAATTATTTGTTGTCAGTCTTTTAAAGAAATAGCCTTTCTTTTAAATAATGCTGAAAAAAACAAAAATACAAACACTGCCACTGCCACAAAGAATCCATAATACGGGTATGAAACAGTTTCGAATTGAGCCACTTTACCATGTCCGAAAATCGTTGGCATAAAGGGCTTAATACCGCTAAATGCGCCACCTCCGTGTAAATCTAAGTGGTGGCCATACCAATACATTGAATACATGAATAGCAAAATAAAATAGATAGGTAAAAGCGCAGGTATAATCGCTAGAATTGAATTTTTCTTTCTTGGTGTAAATATAAAATAGATCACTAACAGGATGAAAAATACAAATATATACTTTGAGTTTATCAATATACCATCTAATATTTTTAAGTAAGTGGGGGTAACGTTTATTTCAACTGCGCTACCTGTTTTTGGATCAATAACATCATTGCCATTGGCATCTTTTTGGGTGTTAAATACGTAATATTCGGGGTGTATAATTTTTTCACCTTCTTTAGGATGTAAATTTGCACGTGTATTTACTCCTTGTACAATAGGATACATTCCTATATAATGATTAATAGCATTCATTTCTACCAAACATTCGGCCCCTTCATTAGTAGTAATTTCTTCACGTTCTTTTACTCCTTCACACCCATTGTAAACTCCATCATATCTAAATTCAATGCGAATACCTTTAGGATACATCGATTTGGGATATTGATGACTTTGTAATGCTACCCACCAAATAGGGGTGAAATATAGGGCAATGATTAATAGTACTCCAATTACAGCGAAGACTTTGTAGAGAAGTCCCAATATTTTAGCAGTATTATCCATAGTACTAAGATTAACTTATTAGAATTTATTTTAAATTTTTTTTCATATAAAGAAGCAAAATGATATTGAAATCAATATCATTTTGCCTTTTTGTTAAGTTTATTTAGCTGTTGTACCAGTCTGGTGTAACATGTATTTAATTGCGTTTTTAATATCATCGTCAGATAAAGCAGGGTTTCCTCCTTTTGGAGGCATAACTCCTTTTTCTCCCTGGAACCCTTTGATGGCGTGATCATTTAGAACATCCATTCCCTGTTCGGCTATAGTAGACCAACGTTCCTTTTCGTCAAATTTAGGAGCACCGGTAACACCTGTTGCATGACAGGCCATACACAGTCCGTCGTAGATTTCCTTACCATTACCATAATCACCACCCTTAATTTCAGTGGTAGTTTCAGTGGATTTCTCTTTCATTACCTGCTCTGTTTTGGCTTTCATGAAGGCAATGATTTTAGTTACATCTTCTTCAGAAACATTCTGATCCGGCATCTCTAATTTGTAAGTTTGACGCATAGCCTCAATATCGGCATCTTTCATTTTAGATTTTGGATCCATGATCCATTCTTTCAGCCACTTATCATCTCTGCGTTTTTCTATCATCAATAAATCCGGACCATTGAATTCTTCACCAAATTTATGACATGCACTACATCCATAATTTAGATATTGTAACTCACCCGGTAGTAAGTTTTCCAACTCAATGGATGAAGGTTTAAACGATTGCATTTTCATATCGGCGTTAATTCTGTCAGTATATGCCAATACCCGGTCAGTTTCGGCTGTTTTGTTGAATTTTACAGCTAAATATCCAACTAGTTGACGCTTGTCAGGACTATTTTGTGAATCTAGCAGTAATGGATACATTCCTGCTTTTTCAGCTTTAAATTTAATTGTAGCCGTTTCACCCGGACTGTAGTGATACATCTTATCATAAGAAGATACCTGATAAACGTAATGGTCTAATTTGCTTTGACCGTGGTTTGTAAGGTGTAAATATACAGTTTGCCCCTGTTCAACATTTAAATCTGCAGGAGTAACTTTACCTTCTTTGATAGTTCCATGAACATGTACATCTTTTCCTTTTACATCAGTTTTTTCAGCACCCAGTTCAGTGAAAAAATCGGATTTTTCATTAGTAGCAATATTTGTTCCCAGTTCATAAACAGCCTCTGATTTAAATTGATCAACATGCATTAGTGCAGTATAATGCGGCTCGCCCATTGGCAGAGGCAGATCATAAATAACTTTAGGATCGCCATCTTCGCTAATATCAATTAACTGGTGGTTTTGCGGGTGCAAGGGTCCTACAGGATTAAATCGGTCAATAGATAATTTATTTAAAGAAATCAGATATTTTCCGTGTGGATCCTGTGTATCGCCCGAAGCAGCTACAAGGTGACCTACATTATAGTGAGATGGTACAAAACCTAATACTTTCAGATTAATATAATCCCACTTTGTAATACGTGAATCTACATAAATAGAAGTGTAAACCACTCCTTCTTTACTGTCATATTGACTGTGTAATGGTCCTAAACCAACTTCAACACTTCCGTGTAAGGCATCTTCTAATTTAATAATAGGAATACCAAATCTGTCTTTGCCCTCAAACTTTTTATTTTTGATAGCATCCATTATTTTATCAAACTTATAAACCCAGGCATGAGAGTCTAATTTACCGGCAACAATTATGTACTGCCCTGTAGGGTCAACATCAACTCCGTGAGGTGATTTTGGTTCGGGAATTAAGAAAAATAGATTGTGTTTTATGGCATCTTCCATTTTAATAACTCTATGGCCACGCACCATCATAGGTTTAATAGTTCCGTTTTTCAACAGTTCCTCTGCTTTTTTCCAATTGGTTACGTGTAAATAATCTACATCTCTCGAAGAACAGCCCGCTTCAAATGGAGGGCGACCACTTTCGATACCTCCATAATACATTTCGGTACAGAATGAATTTGTAAATCCCCAACCATAACTGGCTAATTTACCTGCATCAGATAAATCCTGTGTGTAAGGAGGAAATTCAAATGTAAAAGATGCTTTTTTATCTACTCTTCCTTTTTCGTTATCAAAACGCCAATACGTAAGTCCACCTCTCCAGTATTTTTCAAAATTAGCTTCACTCAACTCATGATATTTCCAATCCATTGGAGAAGGATACTGTGAGGCTTCCATAAAGTAACGCGAATCAGGTGTAAAGAAACATCCACCGTGGTTTGATCTGTATATAGGACTTTTAATTACTTGTTTTACATGCCAGTCTTTCAAATCAAAAACATACACTCTCGGATTGGCTTTGTCGTTAATAACTGCCCATTTCCCATTATATATTCCATCGGTTTCAGAGAATCCGGGGTGGTGTGTATCTCCCCAAAGAATTTCCTGTCCCTCGATGAAACCATCTTCTAATAATTTATAAGTTTCTTCACTATAGCCAAAGCCAGAGTATGGCTGACGTGTATTAGTTGGAACGTATTTCAACATACGCATAGAAGGAATAGTGTACATAGGTAAGTTTCCTTCCTGTCCTCCTGAGTTTAAAGATACATATTCATCTTTTAAATTATCAGGAGTATAAGTTTTAGCTGCAGCTAAAACGTCTTCGGCATTTAGGCCTCTTCGTTTTACCACATCACCAAAAGATTCCTTTCCGTAAGGTTTTCCCGAAATATTTGTTCCACCTACGTATTCATCTCCTTTTTTGTCTTTGTCGTCACCACCACAACTTACGGTAAGCAAGGCTAATATGACAACAAATAAGCTCATAATTAATATAGAGCTGTATTTTATATTTAATATCTTCTTCATCATTTATTAGTTTTATAATTAACCGTAAGATTACTCTTCTACATCAACTTTCTCACTTAAGAGTTTTTTGGCACGTAAGCCAACATCGGCTGTTTTAACCTGATATTGCCAATACTGTTCTGCCCATAAGAAAGCATCTTTATATTTACCTTCTTTAGCATATCTCTCGTGATTTTCTTTAGATGTTTTAGCCTGATCTAACTGATCGAATGCATCATCAACCAAGGCTGCTACATACGGATAATCCTGGAAATTATTTTCCTTTAACCACGTAACCACTCCATTGATTATTTCCTGTGTGTCGTCAATTACAACAAGCTTTTCTTCATAAAGTTTTTTGTATTCGGCTAATTCCTCTTCGGTAAGAACAACATCTTTTTGCTCAACATCAACATATCCTTTTGGACGTATTAATAAAATACCTTCCATTTCTAAGTGTAAAGCAGAACAAAATTCTGTACAGTAATAAGGGAATACTCCGGGTCTGTCTGCCGTAAAAGTAACAGAAGCTGTTTTTCCCGGTTCAAAACTACCGTGAACACCATAGGTATCTACAGTAAAACCGTGAGTCTCATCTTCTGCACGTTCTAAATTAGTCAAGTGGAAAGTAACTACATCACCTTCGTTAACAGTAACAATTTCAGGAGTAATATGAGAACGGATCAATGTTCCAAATATGTGTACTCTGTTACCTTCACGTTCAATTTTTTCCTGTCCTGCAACAGTTTTGTATCTCGAAATCTCTCCGGTACGAGTGTTGGTACCCAACGGATATCGTATAATGGGTTTAATAGTAGTTCGCAATACAGCAACAGAACCATACACATTTGCTTGTGGTAAGCTCATTGTATATATATCAGCCATTTCGTCTGATGAAATATCAATTAAATGTTGGAAACTTGGGCGTACAGGCCCTACATCGGGATAGTTATCGTATAAACCTTCTTTATCAACTACTGTTAAGTAATTTGAATGAGGCGAAGCCGACATTCCCTGAGGAGTCATTAAGAAACTTGGCTTAAAGCTTAATTTTAACTCTGATTCTGTTTTACCGGACTCATAGTTAAAACGAACTATTTTGCTGTCACCATGAGATGATGCAAAGGCGGTGTTTTCCCGTTGGTCAAATGCAATATCAATTACATCTTTTCCGATAGCGATACTTGTTTTTTGTACACTTGCAGCATCAATAGGTGTATCTTTACCTAAAGCATCTTTTGCTTTTGCGAAATCAAAAACCAGAGTATTATCTGCTCCTACAACAAAGTATTTGCCATCAGGGGTTACTTTTACTGTGTTTGCTGATGACGGTAGGGCAATAAACCCAACTGCACTATTTTTTTTAGCCTCATCAAAAGAAACTACATTAAAGTCATTTATTTTTTTGGTAGTTAAAGTTGACAGTTTATTATAGTCGATTACATAAACAAAATTTTTACCGTCTTTTTCTGCTAACCCAACCATTAATCCGTCACTAGCTTTTTTTCCGGTATCAAAGTAATCTAATGTATACGGAGGTAGTTCAAGCGTGACTGATTTTTCTTTAATCATTCTGCTTTTGTGAACATTTTCTCCTTCTACAAACTTCCAGAAAGTAACACCTGATTTAAACTTATCGTCAAACTCAGTTGATACATCTGCTGTCTTATAATCCCATGGAGCAGGATATTGACTTGACTGTATAATATATTCAGTATTTTGCGTAACAGCTACGCCCGGATAAGTACTGATGAAAAGTGGATTTGACAATACCTGTTTAGTTTCAAAATCATCTAATCCCATCAGTGCAATTCTGGAGTTAGCTCCATCTGAGAAGAAAGCGAAATGCCCGTCATAATTTCCGTCTTTTTCAGAAAAAGCCGGGAAACGCATATCTCCATAGGTGCTAATTCTGTTATCCATTGATGATTTTTTTAATACCAATGAACTTTCATCATCAAAGCCATAGCCTTGCCATGGTTCAGGAGAAAATACTCCTACGTATTTATAAATTCGCATTGATGGCATACCGTATACAATCATAGTTCCGGAATTTCCTGTACCTACAATTGAAAAATACTCATCACGACCACCACGTGGCATGAAGGTCTTTACTGCTGCCAGCACATCCTGGTCATTTAAGCCCCGTGCTGTTTTAACATCTTCGAGTGTTTGCTGTGCAAAGGTATCAGTAGCAAAGAGCGCCAGTGATACAATTCCGGCAACAACCATGATAAACCAATTTGATTTTTTCATGTGTATAGATTTTTACATTAAAGTAGCGTGTAATCCCTTTAATATCATTCCGACAGGAAAAAAGCTTTGTTTATAATGGGATTTCATGCATTCTTGTAACTAGTTAATTCACACTAAATTACGAATAAATCAATTACATTGTGAAATAATAAAGCCATTTTTGCTTTAATATAGTTACATTCTAAATAAAAATACTTAAAAGTCTTTTTTATGTATAAGCACCTGTATTTAGTATTGTTTTAGATTTTATTTGAGTATTATTTATAATGTGAAAGTATTTTTTTTAGTGTTAATTATTTAAAAATGACACATTTAGGTGTGATGTGTTAGACTGTGAATCCCCTTTTTTCAATTTTATTAATGAAAAAATACGCAATAATTTTGTCTTTACTGTTTACATTCTTAGTCTGGTAGAACAAAACACCGGAAGTATATTTGGTAGTGTTGTAGATAAAAAAAATGGAAAAGTAATTTTAAAAGCTTATGTGTTGATTTTAGAAGCAGAACAAGGCTACTGTTTCCGGAAAATAGACTTGATCCCAAGTATGTCGACTTTGAAAAGGATACAATAAAACAAAAAAGGTTTAACGTTACCGCTAAACCTTTTTACAAACTAACCCAAAAATCTTACTATGAAAAAACTTGTATTACTACAATTCCCTTGTTTTAACAGTGCAAATATGCTTCAATATTGTAGTTCTTGAAGATTTTTTATGCTAAGTGCAAAGCTGAATTTACAAACTCCCGAAATTGTATGATGAACATCGTAAAATTGAAATTAATTCTTTTTTAATTCTCTTTGGGAATAATAGAGAATCTTTAAATTAAATTACCTTTGTCGTAATAATTATTGAAATTAATAAATAATATGGAAGTTAAAGATGCTATAGGGGCTGTTCTTAGTACCGGAGATACGGTGATATTAACAAAATCATTAAAGCCAAAGGGAGTACAGGGACAAATAAAAAAAGGTCTTAAAATTAAAAATATACGCCTTACCGATAATCCTCAGGAGATTGACTGTAGAATACCTAAAGTTGGAAATTTGGTTATCAGAACTGAGTTTGTTAAAAAGGTAAGTAAGTAGTTCTTGGTAAACTATTATAAAAACCGTCTTATCGACCGTTGTGAAACGTAGTGGAGATATCTGTTTAGTATTCTGTTTACTGTCAACAGACCTCTCCGCTACATTCGTTACACTCACTTTTGTGATATACCGTAGTTATAACAACTAAACTTACCTTAATAAAGTAAATACTTAGCCCTTATTTTATTAAATTCTTCCAAATCTTCTATCCAGGATTCTGAAATCTCCTCACTTGTACATCCATCTTCTATTTGTTCCTGAAGTTTTTTAGTTCCTGCCAGTTTGGTGAAAAAACCGTTGAAAAACTTTTCTTTATCAGGGTATGCCTGGTAGGCTTTAATCAACCATTCTAAATTGATAGAATTTAGATTTTTTATTTCACTAAGATCCTCTCCAAAGCACTTAATCCCATTAAATTTTGGGCTTTTAGAGCCAAAGTTGGGCTTAGGAGTGAATGTATAGTTCATGTTTGTAAATTCAGGAGCACCAAAAATCTGGAATTGTTTTTCGGTTCCTCTTCCCGCAGATGCCGGAGTTCCTTCGAAAAAACATAAACTAGGGTAGAGGTTGATCGATTTAGCATTTGGAAGATTGGGTGACGGGCGTAAAGGCAGGTCATATTCCATAGAGTGATTGTAGTTTTTTATCTTTATCACTCTTAAATCGCAATGTATTTTGTCTTTCAACCATTGTTCACCATTTATCATTTGACCATATTCGCCAATAGTCATTCCGTATACAATAGGAACAGGATGCATTCCAACAAAAGATTTGTATTCTTTTTCCAAAACAGGCCCGTCTACATAGTGCGCATTAGGATTTGGTCTGTCAAGAACAATAACAGGAATGTCATTTTCGGCACAGGCTTCCATTATATAGTGAAGGGTGGAGATGTATGTGTAGAATCTTACTCCAACATCCTGAAGGTCAAATAGCATTATATCTATTCCTTCGAGCTGTTCTTTTTTAGGTTTCTTGTTATTCCCATAGAGTGAAATAACCTTTAGTCCGGTTTTTTCATCAATTTCATCTTTTATTTTTTCACCTGCATCAGCTTTTCCTCTAAAACCGTGTTCGGGAGAAAATATTTTAACGATGTTTTGATCTAACGAAATAAGAGTATCTACAAGAGAAACACCGTTTAATTCTGAGCTTTGATTAGCTACAACAGCAACTCTCTTATTTTTTGTAATACTTATATAATCATTAATTTGGTACGCACCGGGTTTAATGTTCTGCCCGTTTACCTGAGTAAAAATTGTGAGCAGTAAAGTGAAACTTAGTAATCTGATAATTTGTGTTTTCATAAAATCTATTAT
>JBDLJM010000137.1 GCA_039714315.1 Bacteroidota bacterium
CTGGTACTTTTATTCTTTGCTGTTCATCGGCTAAGCCGAGACACAGTGTTAGCTGAATTTCATTTCGTCGCTTTTCTTTTACTGCCTGACTGAGTCACGCAGGCAGGTATCTGTTATCTTTTTTTCTAAAATCCGCAAATAGAATCAATATTTTATTTGCGGATTTTAAGTTATATGTTACTCAAAACAACAGCACACCACAGCCCACTGTGATTGAAAACAGATAAATGTGATGGTATGTGATGGTATTGTGATATAAAATCTATCTTTGAGGCGTTAAAAAATTATTCTTAATTAATGAATTATCTACCTATCTATAAAAGACTGATCAAAGAGTATGCAGATGATATACATACTCATGCTCTGGAACCGGGTAAACAGATAGATTCTATAAATAAGATAATGCTTAAGCATAGTGTTTCGCGGGAGACAGCAAAAACAGTTCTCAGTCATTTGGCTGATGAGGGGCTAATAGTGAAAGTTCCCGGGAAGGGTTCTTTTGTAGCCGAGCCTGAAAACATTGTGAATAAGTGGGGACTTATTTTACCCATGTATTCATCAAATATGGAGGAGTTGATTTATAAGTTAACACTACTTGCGGATGAATATAATATGGAGTTGGAGTATTACTTGCATTACAATAATGCAGATGAAGAGGTAAGGTTAGTGAGTTCTCTTGTTCAGCATGGCTATGATACTCTGTTTATAGTTCCTAATTATAACGAGAAGCTAACATCTAATTTTTATTCGAAGCTTAGGGTTAGTAATAGCAAGTTGTTTTTAGTTGATTATACAATGTCAGGTTCGTCGTTTAACTATGTAATTCAGAGTTACGATTTAGGTGTACGGAGAGCGGCTGAACATTTGACTAGAAATAATGACGGCAATTTTCTTTTCGTAAAAGATTCGGCTTGGTCCAGTGTAAATATGGTAGCGGAATCTATGATAATATCATTAGAAAATTATGCCTTATCTCAGGATGATAGAGAAGTTTTCTCGGTTAATAATCATCATGAAATAACCCGTAAGTATATTGAAGATAATTCAATCGGAGGTATTATATGTTATAAGGATATTGACGCTATTAAGATATATGACAAGTTAAAGAAAATGGGGTTTAATTTTCCTACTGACATTTCGCTTGTGAATTATGGAAATACTGAGTTAATAGGAATATTGGATTCCGGTATTACCGCTATTGATTGTTTGTATGGCGACATGGTTGATAAGATCAGACTGATGTACAACAGTAATAATGAAGAGAAAGAACAACATGTTGTTCTTCCTGAGTTGATAATAAGGAGTACGTAGTAAATAAAAGACATTGTAAATGGAGAAAATACAATGCTATAATAAAAATAAGAGAAAAACAGATTAACAAAATTAATTGAATGTATTATGAATTTATTAGAAAATATAGCTCACACAGTAGAATTTGGAAAGATTAACGAAAAATCACCATATCCACCAAATATGAAAGGTCAGGATGGAGCAGATGAGTATGTTAAGCAGGCTTTAGATGAGGGACTTGATGCTAACACTGTATTACAGGAAGGTCTGATAATAGGAATGGAAAAAATTGGAGTGAAATTTAAAGCAAACGAAGTATTTGTACCTCAGGTGTTGATGTCGGCAAAAGCTATGAGTGCGGGTATGAATCACCTTAAGCCTTACTTTAATGACGGATCAGTTCAACGTAAAGGTAAATTCGTAATTGGAACTGTAAAAGGAGATTTACATGATATAGGGAAAAACCTTGTTGCGATGATGTTGGAAGGTAATGGTTACGAAGTAATTGATTTAGGTGTAGATGTAACAGCAGAGAAATTTATTGACGCTGCGAACGAAAATCCCGGTTGTTTTGTTGGGCTATCTGCCTTGTTAACTACTACAATGTCGAATATGGAAGAAATTGTAGCTAGGCTAAAAGAAAACAATTCAGAACAAAAAGTATTTATTGGAGGAGCACCTGTTTCACAGCAATTTGCTGATAAAATTGGAGCAGATTTCTTTAGCCCTGATCCGCAGGGAGCTATTGCTACATCAAATGAATTGGTAGGAGCAGCATAAGATGAATTTATATAGATGCAATTTTCGGTATAGGGTAAGTAAACTAATTCTGTAACTCGAAAATTACAATCTGTAAATTTTTATTAAAATATTAACAGACCATAAAGATGACTAAGAGAGAACTGGTAAAAAACGCAATAAAAATTCAGGAAGTACCACGTTTCCCGTGGATTCCTTTTGTAGGATGTCATGCAGGAAGCTTATTAGGAAAGACTGCTACCGAGTTTTTACAATCTAAAGATGATATTGTAAAAGGTATTAATCATGCTATAGAATTGTATAATGCCGATGGAATTCCTGTAATTTTCGATTTGCAGATAGAGGCAGAAGCAATGGGATGTAAACTAAATTGGGTTGACGATAATCCTCCTGCGGTTATTTCGCATCCAATGGCAGAAGGAGTTGCATTGGAAGATATTAAAATGCCAACTCTTGAAGATGGAAGAATCCAATTGGCAATGGATACAGCCCGCGAATTACGTGCCGCTAATCCTGATATTGCTCTGTATGGTTTGATTACAGGTCCTTTTACTTTGGCTTTACATTTATTGGGTACAGATATCTTTATGGATATGATGATGGATCCCGATAAAATCACTAACCTGATGGAGTTTACTACTAAGGTTGGTAATTTTATGGCAGAGGAATACATCAAAGCGGGTGTAGATGTTGTTGCTATTGTTGACCCGATGACAAGTCAGATCGATCCTATGTCGTTCGAAACATTTGTTCAGCCTTATGCTGCCGAAGTTTTCGAAACGATTAAGAAAAATGGAGCTTTAAGTTCATTCTTCGTTTGTGGAAATGCAAAACAGAATATTGAAGGAATGTGTAATTGTGGACCTGATAACATTTCTATCGATGAGAATATACCTTTAGATTTTGTACGTGATGTTGCATTAGAAAAAGGAGTGAGTTTTGGCGGGAATATTCAACTTACCGTATCAATATTGATGGGTACTGAAGAAGACTGTCAGCGCGATGCATTGGCTTGTATGGATATAGGGGGTAAAAAAGGATTCTTATTGGCTCCGGGATGTGATATACCAATGGAAACTCCTGTGAATAATATGAAGGCTATTGCTGATTTAGTTCACGACGATTTGCGTCAGGGCGAATTAAGAGCATCTGAAGCAACAAAGGAAGAAGTAGAAACACTTGACTTAACAGATCACTGGAAAGAAGATCAGGTAATTGTTGATGTTGTTACTTTAAATTCTAAGTCATGTGCAGCTTGTCAGTATATGTATGAAGCCGCTAAGGTAGTTTGCGAGCCTTATGGTAAGAAAGTTGTATGCCGAGAGTATAATATTATGACTCCCGAAGGAGTTGCTATGATGCAAACACTTGGAGTACGTAATTTACCAACAGTAGTAATAGACGGAAATATCGAATTTATATCACAAATACCTCCTTTAAAAGATATCTCTGATAAGATTGATGCTCAGATAGATAAGAAAGGAATAAAATAAACAAGGTAAAAGGTAAAAGTACTTTTTACTTTTGCCTTTTTACTTTTTGACTTGAAAAACATGATCCCATTTTATATAATCACAGGATGGCTTGGTAGTGGGAAAACTACTTTTGCTAAAAACATTCTTAACGAATACGGGAGTAAAAAACGTATTGCTGTTATCCAAAATGAGTTTGCTCCGTCGGGAGTAGATGGACAAGAATTGAAAAAGACCGAACAGCCTTTCGAACTTGTTGAAATTAATAACGGATCGGTTTTTTGTGTATGTCAATTAGATAATTTTACAAAAACACTTGAGAAACTGGCAAATGATTATCAGCCTGAAGCTATCTTTTTAGAAGCATCAGGTTTGGCCGACCCAATTAGTATTGCCGAGATATTGCAAACAAATGAACTTAGAGATAAAATATCTTTGAAGTTTATTTACACGGTAATTGATGCTCTAAATTTTGAAAGAACATTTAGAATGATGGAGCGCTTTAAGCATCAGGTTTTGGTTGCCGATAAATTGATTGTCAATAAAGTTGAACTTCAGGATAACCTTGATTCAGTGTTAACAAAACTTGAGCAGTGGAATCCTTTTGCAGAGATTATCGAAACTTCTTATTGTGAGTTTGATCTCGAAGGTACTTTTGATGAAGAGAAAATCCAGGCCGAGAAAAGTCAGATGATGATTCCTTTAACAAAAGGTGGTAATAAACCAGATATGGGGCTGTCATTGTTGAGACTTCACGACAAAATTTCGAAAGAGGGATTAATTGAGTTTATCGAAGAAATTAAACCAACAAGTCAGCGTATAAAAGGTTTTGTAAATCTTAAAGACGGTTCTACAATGGCTGTACAAACTGTATACGACGATTTTCAGTATACTAAAATGGAAACAGAATACGAGGGGAGAACAGAATTGATAATATTCAATAACGAATACGGACCACGCGAATTGCAAAAATTATTCAAAGCAAAGACAAAGGAAAACGCAATATTGTAACCGCAGTGGCGATTTACGAATCGTCTCTAAAAGATCATTTTCATTAAACAGTAATAATTGTATTTAATAAATGTTAATGACATGTTTAGTAATTTAGAAAAAATAATTAAAGTAAAGGATTTGTCTGTTTCTGACCGGGATATTAAAAAGTACCTTGGTAAAAATGACGATGCAACAAATAATTACTTTCTTGATATAGCAAAAAAGGAGTTAAAAAAATTAGATGAAGAAGCAGTGAAAGTTGGAGTTCAATTTTTCACTGCTTCTTTGTTAGGAGAAAAGTTAAACATCAACAATGTTGTTTTTTATCCCGAAGAAGAGTTTGTTGACTATTTGAATGGAGCAAAGCAGGTAGCAATATTTGCCTGTACTTTGGGAGTTGATTTAGAAAACATGCTCCATCAATATAGTTTTAGTGAAGAAATGGAACTCGCTTTTGTCTCTGATATTTTAGGTTCTATTATTGTAGAAACTGCATCGGGATATATTTTAGATAAAGTAACATCAGAAGCAAAAGAAAAATCACTAAAAACTACAAATACATTAAGTCCGGGAAATTGTGGTTGGGATATAGCAGAACAGGAAAAACTGTTTTCTCTTTTGCCCAATGACTTTTTGGGAATAGAAATTAAGGAGGGAGGAATGATGAATCCTGTAAAATCGATAAGTGGAATTATAGGTGTCGGAAAAAAAGTAAAATTCAAACACACCGATTGTGCATTATGCAATAGTGTTAATTGTGCATATAGAAGTGTATAGATAATGGTTGTTATTATGGTAAACTTTGTTTAGTAATTATTATTAACTAATAACAATGAATTAAAAAGGATAACAAATGAATCATAAAATAAAGATACATAACAAAGGTCGCGTCGAAGAATACGATATACATGAAGGAGCAAATCTGCTTGAGTTTATTCGCGAAAATACCGATGGTGGGATATCTGCTCCATGTGGAGGAAATGGAACTTGTGGCAAATGTAAGGTAGAAATTAAGGACGAAGGCCATGTTACATCCTGCCTGTATTATGTATCGAAAGATATAGAACTTATTATGCCCGATGAGCAAGAGATGAAAATCATGTCCGATCAGTATAAGTTTACAAAACAATATTGGGTTAATCCGGGTAAAGCTGCAGGATTGGCAACAATTCCTTACGGACTTGCCATCGATATTGGTACAACAACAATTGCCTATTACATTGTAAATATGTTATTTGGAACTGTTGTTGACGTAATTACTAAAATCAACCCTCAATCTCAGTACGGAGCAGATGTAATATCGCGAATCAGTTACGGGAAAGAAAACGAAAACGGAATAGATAATCTGCAATCGGTTTTGGTTAATTCAATAAACGATGTGTTGGAGGGCTATTGTAAGAATTCTGATTTGACTGCTAATGATTTTGTTAAAGTTTCTATAGTTGGTAATCCGACAATGTTACATCAGATTTTAGCAATTGATGCAATATCTATAGCTCATTCGCCATTTAAACCTGTTTTTACCGAAACAAAGAATTTATCTCCTGCCGATTTATCTATAAACATAAATCCGGAAGGAGATGTTGTACTTCTGCCGGCCTTGAGCGGGTATGTAGGAGCTGATATTATTGCAGGATTAGCATCTATTGATAGAGACAAAATCGGAAAGACATTTTTGTTTATCGATATAGGTACAAATGGTGAGATGGTTTTAGTAACACCGGAGAAAACTTTGTCATGTGCAACAGCAGCCGGTCCGGCTTTTGAAGGAGCAAATATTTCTAATGGAATGGGGGCAGTTCCCGGAGCTATTTCAAAGTTTAACATGGATTCTTACGATGTGGTTGGAGATGTAGAACCAATAGGAATTTGTGGATCCGGGCTTATTGATGTAGTTGGTGAATTGTTGAAAAATGATATTATTGGAATGGACGGTAATATTAGTGAAGACTTTGTAGTGTATAAATCGGGAAGTAATACCGTATCATTAACCCAAAAAGATTTACGTGAAGTTCAACTGGCTAAATCATCAATAGCATCAGGAGTAAAACGTATGCTTGCAAAAGCAGGAATAGACGAAAATGCAGTGGATAATATTTTGCTTGCCGGTGGTTTTGGAAATTATATCGACATAGAAAATGCAATAAAAATTGGATTGTTACCCGATTTACCTTTGGATAAGTATATTCAGGTTGGAAATACTGCCGGTACCGGTTCGGTAATAGCAGTAAAATCTCAGAATTTTATTGACGATATGGAAAAGATGATTGATGAAATGGAATATATAGAACTATCTAGCGACCCAGAGTTTGAAATGGAGTTTGCTATGAATATGTTCTTCTAATAAATACTGAAAAAGTCTGTCTAAAAAAGGATTGAGGCAGCCTATTTTCTATTATATATACCCTCCTTGAATAAGTCTGTTTTAATAGACTTATTCAAGGACGAAACATGTTGGTTCGTTCCAAATTATGGGATGTATAATACCAATTTGAATGCTCCATTTACCTTTTCATTCTATTAATTTTCACCCAATAGAGGATGAAGATGGAGAAATGTCAAAAAGTGCTCTCGCTTTCCCAAATTGTGTATTGATATGGACTTTTTTTTTTTAGTATTTAGCAAAGTAGAATTATATTAAGAATGCTATCTCAATACGAATGAAAAATCTGGAGTTATGATAAAAGAAGTAATCGCAATATTCGATATAGGAAAAACTAACAAGAAAGTTATTTTGTTTGATTATAACTTTAATGTGGTTTACCAGAGGGAAGAACGTTTTAATGAAATATTGGATGATGACGGATTTGCTTGTGACGATATTGTTAAAATAGAGAAGTGGATAGATGATGCTATAGAAGTAATTACCAATGATGGCACCTATATTATTAAAGCTGTTAATTTCTCTACTTATGGTGCTTCGTTAATATATCTTGATGAAAAAGGAGAGAGAATAACACCTCTTTATAATTACCTAAAACAGCTGCCTAAATACATCATAGATGGATTTTACTCTAAAAACGGCGGATTGGTTGAGTTCTCAAGAAAAACAGCTTCTCCGGCCTTAGGATTTCTGAATTCAGGATTGCAGATAAAATGGCTGGAAAAAGAAAAGCCTCACTTCTATAATAAGGTGAAGGATGTAATACATTTTCCTCAGTATTTAAGCTATAATTATACTAATAAGGTTGTTTCAGAGCCTACTTCAATAGGATGTCATACCGGTATGTGGGATTTCGATAATTCGGATTATCACAAATGGGTAAAAGATTTGGATGTTGAATTGCCTAATCCTATATCAAATTCTACCGTATTTGACACCGTTATTAATGGGAAATCAATAAAAGTAGGTGTAGGTATTCACGATAGTTCAGCGGCATTGGTTCCTTATTTATACGGGAATAAATCAGAGTTTATTCTTATCTCAACGGGAACATGGTGTATTACAATGAATCCGTTCAATAGTGAGACTCTTACCCAGGCGGAACTCGATAACGATTGTTTGTGTTTCTTAACTGCAGAGAAAGAGCAAGTGAAAACATCGAGATTGTTTATGGGGTATATTCATGAGGTTAACGCAAAAAGATTGACAGATCATTTTAAGGTTCCTGGCGATTCATTTAAGAATGTGAAATTAGATAATGCTATTGTTGAGAAACTTAATGAAGTTTATGGTAGCGATAGAGCTTTCTTTAAGCAGGGAATTCCGGAACATTATTTAGATGAGAATATTGATTTATCACAGTTCAACTCTTTCGAGGAAGCTTATCATCAGCTTATGATTGACCTTACATGGCATAGTATAAAATCTATTGAATTAGTTATTCCACGAAGTGACACTTCTGATAAAATTTACATAACAGGAGGTTTTGCAAAT
This sequence comes from Bacteroidota bacterium, assembly GCA_039714315.1. Classification (NCBI taxonomy): domain Bacteria; kingdom Pseudomonadati; phylum Bacteroidota; species Bacteroidota bacterium. The sequence continues at coordinate 8,392 of JBDLJM010000137.1, forward strand.
AACGATATCTATATCAAATTATTGGCAGGATATTTTACAGATAAAAAAATATATACTTCAGAAGTTGACAATGCAAGTGCGTTGGGAGCAGCTGTAATAATGATGAATAATTTAATTCCTGATTCTGAGC